>NZ_LIWF01000005.1:0-144899 GCF_012978615.1 Campylobacter sp. RM9328
CCAAGAGTTACCCTTATAGATAATAAAGATAGTGTTATAGAAAGCGTTATAAAAACACCCATTAAAAAATCTTCTATTGAAATTCAAAATAATCAGACATTGACAACAAATCAAGTAGATTATCAAGATGTAGGATTGAAGCTTAATATTACAAATGTATTAATCACAAACGATAGTGTAAGCTTTACGCTTGATTTGTATATTGAGAATTTACTAGATGACACAGACACTCCAAGAATTAGTAGTAGACATCTAAAAACTAATGTATATCTTACTGACACTAATTCTTTTCTTATCGGTGGTATAAATAGCAAAGAAACAATAACTTCAAATAAAACTATTCCGTTTATAGAGAATATACCTATTTTAGGCGATTTAACGTCCTATAGTAGCACAAAAACCAATGATTTTAGTTTTAGTATTTTTATTACAATGTTGCCCGATGAAAAAGAGTTAAATAAAAGGCTAGAGGATTATTTTTTGAGCGCAACGCGCAACGCCAAAGGGGACCCGCGTAGCGGGGAATGAGCGTTGTGCTCTTGGCTATATATAATATAAGTGTGTAACTTAAAGGATAGATTGTGTATGGAATTACTGAAGCTGATAAAGTCTTTTTAAAAAACAAACTAGAAAATCAAAAAAGATACCTTGATAATAATTTTTTATATATCAATGGCAAAAATATTCCCTATTCTCATTTTTATTTTTCTAGTTGGCATAATTCAAATAGATATATTGCAGAACTAAACAATCGTGTCTCTAGCTTAAATGATTACGCAGAAAAAGAAGGATTAAAGCCTATATTTGCTGTTTTAACTTTGCCTAGCGAGTATCATCGTCAAAAAATGATTACTTTAAAAAGCGGTAGAAGTAAGCTAGTTTACAATAAAAAATATATCAATGATGATAAGCACAGTGTAAAGTCTGGATCAAATAAGCTCCAATTTTTAGTTAGAAGCATTATGAATTCAAAGCATTTTAGAAATATACCTCCCAAACAAAGATGTTATATATCCACAAAGGAGCCACATTTAGACGGAACTTGTCATTTGAATTTGCTTGTTTTTGTTCCCGAAGAATATTTAAATGATTGTGTTAGCGCTATTAAAAGTAGATTTTTAGATACTCATAGTAAAGTTGAAACAAACATTAATAATCCAACGGCTTATATTATGAAATATATTTTTAAAACTCTTGATGATTTGCGACAAAACCCTGAATTGGAGAATTTGACAGATATTACGTTTTGGTATTTAAAACATCATATTAGACGTTTTACTATGTCTAAAACTTTTGTAAGTCTTGAAATTTATAGAAAACTAAACGGAAGAATTGGTTTGATATCTCTTACAAAAAACTACAATAAAGGCTTAATTACAGTAATTATAGATCCTGAAACAAAAAAACCAGTTCAAATTTTTGACGAATTCGGCGAGTTATGGCAAAAAATAAAAATACCTAAAGTTTGCAATAATACTCCCTATAAAATGAATGATAAAAACATCTCTAAACGTTTTAAAGAATTACAGCTTTTAAATTATATTGATGAGCTTTTCGGCTCCGATAACAAAAATATTAAATGCTTAAATCGTATTCCTATAAATCGCATGTCTAATTTTGAATTAGTTAATTATTATCACAATTTAGACCTAGAAAACATAAATTTACAGCATTTGGGATATGTAGAAAATATCTTACTTGAACGTGATTTAAATTGTTTTACCCACATTAATACTCCTCATGATTTAAATAATTTGACTGCCAATGATTTTATTAAAAGGGGCTTAAATGTCAATCCTTCTTAATGAGCTTTTCGAAAAGTATATTTTATTTTACGAGCTTATTTTAAGTAAAACTACTCTTAGAAGCGATATAGCAACATACAATAAGCATTTTAAAAACGGCCTAGGTTTAAAATTTGTAGATGCAATAACATTTCTTGATATCCAAGAGTTTTGCAATGTGCTTTTAAAAAATGGATATAAAGTAAAAACTGTGAAAAATATTGTAGCAAAGTTGCGAGTAATTTTTAAATTTGCCCTAAAACTCGATCTTGTAATTAAAAATCCTTGTGAGTTTATCGAGCTTCCAAGGTTTGATAATAAAAGATATTTTGATTATTCTACTAAAACACAAAAGGCTATTATTAAAGCAATAGTTGAGAATAGGGGAGTAAATGCCGATATATTTTTTTTCTTGCTTCATGGTAGGCGCAAAAATGAAGTGTTAAGTCTTAAATTTAGTGATATAAATTTAAAAAATAGAACTTATATAATTCCATATAAAATTAATAAAGCTAAAAGAAATATGATTTATACTATGAGCGATGAGTTATACTTAAGATTATTGAAACATTATATACAAGCTAAAAAAGATAATAGGCTAAACGGTTATATATTTGAAAATTCTAACACTCATAATAAATTTGTCGATTTACGTCGTTCTTGGAATTCTTTACTAAAACGCAATAATTTGCCTAAAATCAGGCTTCATGATATACGTCATTTAATTGGAACTTATTCAATAAATTATTTAAAGCTTCCTATTGAGCAAGTATCTTTTACTCTGGGGCATACAAATATAATTACTACTCAAAAATATATTACTAGTAATATTAAAAAATCTAAAGAAACTATTGAAAATTTAATAAAATCAGTTAATTAAAAAGTAAGAAAAAATTAAGTTTTAAAAAAGTGCTTTGAAATGTCGATTTTTAGGGTATTGGTTGCAGAGAGCGGATTTGAACCGCTGACCTTCGGGTTATGAGCCCGACGAGCTACCACTGCTCTACTCTGCGTCATTTGGATATTAAGGGGGTGGATGGGGTAAGAGGATTCGAACCTCTGAATGACTGGACCAAAACCAGTTGCCTTACCGCTTGGCGATACCCCAACGCTTTAAAAAAGAAATTGAATTATACATTTTTTTTATTTCTTTGTCAAGGGAATTTTAAAAAATTTTGCAAAAAATATTAAAATTCTCTCAAATATCTATAAAATTTCTCTTTGTCCTTTTGCATTAAGTGGGCTTAAGACGCCCATTTTTTCCAGTTGCTCTAGGATATTTGCCGAGCGATTATACCCTATGCTTAGACGCCTTTGTAGATAGCTTATGGATGTTTTTTGCTCACTTAGTATAATGGCTTTTGCCTCTTCATAAAGTGGATCAAGCTCTCCGGCATTTAGCGTAGCTTCGCTATTTTCTCCACTGCTTCCAGCTTCAGCTAAAAATCTCTCATCATAAACTACTTCTTGTTGTGATTTTAAAAACTCAACAATGCTTTCTATCTCTTTTTCACTTGCAAATGGCGCATGTAGGCGTATTATACCAGGACTTCCGGGAGGGGTAAATAGCATATCACCACGTCCTAGCAAGCTTTCTGCTCCCATTTGATCAAGTATGACTTTGCTGTCTATGCGCTGTCCGACACGGTAGCTGATACGGCTTGGTAGGTTAGCTTTTATTAGACCGGTTACTACGTCCACACTTGGGCGTTGCGTGGCGACTATTAGATGTATACCGCTTGCTCTTGCCATCTGTGCCAGACGCCCGATATATAGCTCCACGTCCTTGCCACTAGTCATCATAAGGTCAGCCAACTCATCAATGATAACTACGATGTATGGGAATTGCTCGCCACCTTCTGCTTTCATCTTTTCGTTGTAGCTTTCGATATTTTTTGTGCGTGTGTGGCTCATGATAGTATAACGTCGCTCCATTTCAGCGACCATATTTGATAGAGCCGTTATGGCTTGTTTGGCCTGAGTGATAACAGGTGTTAAAAGATGCGGTATGTCGTTATAAATGCTAAACTCCAGCATTTTTGGGTCTATCATCATGAGACGAAGGGTTTGCGGGCTGTTGCGGTATAGCAAGCTTAGCAGCATGGCGTTTATGCCCACACTCTTGCCACTTCCGGTTGTTCCTGCGATGAGAAGGTGCGGGAGTTTTTTAAGGTCTGTTATAAAAGGTGCTCCGACTATGTCTTTGCCAAGTGCCATTGTTAGTGGGCTTTTGGCGTTTTTAAAGATTTCGCTATCTAAAATTTCTTTTAGGTAGATGGTTTCGGTGTTTGTGTTTGGCACCTCTATGCCAACTACGTCTTTGCCTGGAATTGGTGCTTGGATACGTATGGTTTGAGCACGTAAAGCCATAGCAAGATCGTCTTGAAGTGTTAAAATTTTACTGACTTTTATATGTGGGGCAGGGCGAAATTCAAATGTTGTAACGATCGGTCCTGTGTATGTACGAACCACATCGCCGTCTATCTTAAATTTACGAAGTTTATCAAGCAAGTCTGAAATTTTTTGATCAATTTCTGCTTCGTTTATGTGAGTTGATCTTTTTGGTGGATCTTTTAGAAATTTAAGCGATGGAAGCTCGAAGTTTTTAGGTTTTTCGATTTTACCTTTTTCTATCTCCTCGAGTAATTTTTTATTTTCTACAACTTCATTTAAAATTTCAACGCCTTGAATTTTTAACTTTCTATTGATGCTTGGCTCATCAAGTTCGCTGTTTATGTCAGGTTCTAAATTTATTTGTGTATCGGCTTCATCTGTGTTTGAAATTTCTATTTGTTCTATAACTTGCTCGTCCACATATGTTTTGATATCGTCTTTAGTATTTGAAATTTCTTTTAGTTTTTTGCGTTCTATAGTTTGTTTTTGACTTGTTTTTTGTTCTTGATTTTTAAATTTTAAATTTACCGTAGGGTCTACAAAAGCTCGCCTTAGCACAACTATAATATTATCTCTAAAGATAAGTCCGACAGAGATAACAAACATCATAAGTATCACTATACATGTGCCAAATGTACCGATAATGTCCCTTAGAGCATCGTTGATGAAATTTCCGACCTCTCCGCTGTTTGCGATAGATGTTGTGATCGATTGAAGCATTAAGATTGCAATAAAAAATAAAAAAAATCCAAGCAGACTTTGGGCTAATTCGCTATCAAATTTATTGTGTTTTTTATAAAACAAATAGCTTAAGATAATCAGCAAAAACGGATAAACATAAGCAATAAGTCCAAATAGCTTAAAATTTAAATTTCCAAGCAACTCACCGACAGAACCCACAAAATCAGCTGTCGGAGCCATGGTTGCAATGCCAAAAAATAGTAAAATACAAATGATTATTGTTAAGATTGATTGGTGTAAAATTTTTAATCCTTTTTAATAAAAAGACTTATTATAACACAGTGGAGTTTAAAAATTTTAAAAGCGAGCGTGCCTGCCCGCTTTTACATGTAGTTTAAAAGACTTAGCTGGTTGATTTTAGAAGTAGCCTGAAGCATCGCTTGGTAGGCTAGGGATTTTTGAGTAAATGCAAGATAGGCTTCGGCGTAGTCAGCATCCATTATGTCTGATTTTACCGTTTGAACATTTACTTTCATAAGTTCGGCTCGTTCTTTCGTTGTTGTTATTAAATTTGTTTGAGATCCAATCTTGGTTATCTCTTTATTTACGTGATCCATTAAGTGATCAAGTCTTTGCAGTGCACCTTGCATGCCTGTGTTTCTTGGATCGCCGTTTTCATCGCTGGCACGGTAATACCCCTGCCTAACAGCCTCTATCATGCTATCAAGGTCGGCAAACATATCAATACCGGGCTCGTCTATCGTAACCGCGTTATTTTCCATAAAGCTAAACACAGAGCCATTGCCTTGTTTTGTTGCTGCGGTATTGCCTGTGCTATCACCATAAAATTTACCGCTTTCGCTTGCGTCTTGTATGCTAAGCTCGATATTTGTTACGCTTTGAGTTTTGTCGGTTAGTGTTATTCTGCCTTTGTCATCTAAATTTACTTCTACTGAGCCGTGTGATTTTTCTATAGCATCTTTGTATGCTTCATAGTTTTGTCTTCTTTGTTCTGTTGTGGTTGTGGCATTTTCCACATGAGGCGGACTTGGTATATTGTCACTCGCCGCCATTGCTACTATATCCATTAGTTGTCTATATGTAAAGTCGTTTGTCTGTGTTCTATACTCGCCAAATTCGTCCGCATTATACACGGCTAGAGATCTTGTGGCAGGCGTTCCTGTGGGGAAGGCATTGTTGCCATTAGCGTCGGTTGCTTGTATGGTAAATAAGACCGGCGTAGACGGATCTTGAGTGCCCAGTCTTAATTCGATGGTGTATTTTATACCTGTTTTTGATTTGACTTCTATGGCTAGTTTTTGGTTATCGATATTATATCTATCTTGTGAATTTGGATAAAGCTGCTGGGCTGCAGCCGTTTGACTTAAGCGAGTGGAGTCTGTAGCTACTTCTCCTGTTTTTCTATTAACCTGAGAGATATTGCCTATAAGCTGATTATTGCTTTTTTCAAACATTACATTATCGTAATCAAAAGAGTCAACTTTGTTTGAAGCTTTATCTTTAAAGTTGTTTTTTATAAAATTTGTTATATGCACATCGCCATTGTCTGCTAAAGTCTGTAGGGCTGATAATGTGTCAACTGCTTCAAGAGGAGAATTTCCTGCTGTTTCATCAGCGATCGCCGTAGCAAGATCAGCTTTGTTGTCAACTTTAACAGTAGCGGCTACCATGTGAAAGTCTAGGACTTGAGAGCCTTTTGTTAGATCTTTTATATTAAATTGACCGTCATTGTTTATACTTACGTCAACGACTTTTGAGCCTTTGGTATTGCCAAACTCATAACCGATCTTATCCATTAAGCCTTCAAGCGTCGTGTCGCCTGTTACTTTAAATTTACTAGTAAAGCTTGTTCCGTCCGGTTTCGTTCCTTGTAAGAAAAAGTATGTGCCAGGGAAGTCAATGTCTTTATCGGTAAAATCATAATCTGAATTTATGGTATTTTTGTTATTTACATAGTTTAGTCCAACCATTTGTTTTATGGTTGATTGTTCGTTTAGGTATTTTAATTCAGTTCCATTTGAATAGTCTTTGGTGTTGTCTATCAAGCTTACATTTGTGGTTAAAATTTTATTATAGTCGTTATCTGAACCTAAAAATACTTGCTTCCCTGGAATGTTATAAGCCAGCTCTATCTGCGCTCCTGCTGAAGTTTTCATGCTTTCGCCGTTTCCTTGATACTTGCCTGAACCATCTATAGGCTTGGTATCAACGGCTGAACCTGAGAATAAAAACTGACCGTTCACGGAAGTGTTTGCGATATTTACAAGATGGTCTTTTATACCGACAAGCTCATTTGCAAGAGCTTCCAGTGATGTAGAACTATGCACGTCGCTAGCTGCTTGTATCATCTTTGTTTTAAAATTTTCAAGTTGCTTTTCAAATTCTTGCAGTGATTTATCTGTATTTTTGGCGAAATTTACAGACTTTGATGTAGCTTCTATGACTTGGCTGAAGGTTTCTACTTCATAATCAAGCCTCATTCCGTCGTTATATAAACTAGCATCGTCGTATGCTTGATTTATCTTAATGCCGTTTGAAAGTTGCAAGTAGTTTTTTTGAACTCCGGCCATATTTCTTTGATAGTCATATAATGTTTGGTTGTAACGCCATTGATTTGTTATTCTCATTTTAATTCCTCTTTATTGGCAGATAAAGCAAAAATAGTTCCGCTTTTTGTAATATCGGATAAAAAGTAAAATTATTTACACTATAATTAGACCTTTAAAGGAGTAAGTATGAAAATTTTATTTTCTCCAAGTGAGAGTAAAAGCGCGTTTAACAACGACGAAAGATTGGACAAAAGCAGTCTTGTATTTTTAGATTTGTATGAAAAAAGACTAGAAATTCTAAACATATATAATGAATTTATAAAAACTTCCAGTATAGATAAAATTTCAAAACTTTTTGGGATAAAAAATTTAATCGATGATAAGAGTTTAAGGCAGGATGTTTTTACAAAAGGTTTAATAAAAGCGGTTTTGCGCTATGACGGTGTTGCTTATAAGCACTTAAATTACCGAGATTTAAGTCAAAATTCACAAAATTATATAGATAAAAATGTGGTTATATTTTCAAATTTATTTGGACCCATTCTTGCCGGAGATAAAATTTTTGAATACAAATTGAAGCAGGGTGAGAAGATTAACGGTGTGAATATTGAAAAATTTTATAATGAACATTTTAGCAAAAGTCTTGATGAATTTTTACAAGATAATGATATTTTGGATCTTCGTGCAGGGTATTATGAGAAATTTTATCAAGTAAAAAAAGAGCACACAAGCTTTAAATTTATAAAAAATGGGAAAATAGTAAGCCATCACGCAAAAGCATATCGAGGCAAAATTTTAAATCAAATCGCAAAAGATAATATTAATAGCAAAAAAGAGCTTATGGATGTAAATTTTGATGGACTAAAGTTAGTTGAGATCAAGAAGATAGGGCTAAAAAACGAGGTTTGTTTCGAGATAATGTGCTAAAAGCGCCTAATTTAGTTGAATTTTTACCAAAATATTGAAAAAGATAGCTAAAATAGGCAAAAAGCTATTGTTTTTTTTATAAAAACATTGTAGAATTAGCGCATTACAATTCTTATATAAGGACGATTTATGAAAAAAGCTGAATTTATTCAAGCTGTTGCCGATAAGGCCGGTCTTTCAAAAAAAGATTCTCTTAAAGTTGTTGACGCTGCTTTAGAGACCATAGCTGCTGCTCTTGAGAAAGGTGATTCTGTTAGCTTTATTGGTTTTGGTACTTTTGATACAACTGAAAGAGCTGCTAGAAAAGCAAGAGTTCCTGGAACAAAACAAGTTATCGACGTTCCTGCTAGCAAAGCTGTTAAATTTAAAGTTGGCAAAAAACTTAAAGAAGCAGTTGCCGCAGCCGCAGCAAAAAAATCTAAAAAGAAATAATTTTCTTAACCCAAAAGCCCTTTTATACAAAGGGCTTTAAATTTAGCTCACTTTTAGATATATTTGATACAATCACATTTCTAATTTTTAGCCCGAGTGGTGAAACTGGTAGACGCGCCAGACTCAAAATCTGGTAAGGGCAACCTTGTGTCGGTTCGAGTCCGACCTCGGGCACCATTATATATATTTTATACAAAAACTTCAAAACATATCAAATTTATAGTAGAATATCAAAAAATAAAAGAGAATAATATGAATTATACCACTATAAAAAATGAGATAGAAAATATAAAAAAAGAATTTGCGCTTTTAGATAGGGATTTTGACAAAGAAATTATTCCTTGTGTTGATGTTTTTGAGTTTAATAAAAATGTTGATATGCTTAAAACTAAATTTTATAGCAAAAACAATGAGAGTGATTTTTTTAATAATCTTTTTAATACAAATGACTACTACGAAGAGATAAGTCTGCATTTACGCAGAATGAACGATGTCTTAAAGGAAAGAGCCGCAAAAGAGGGTGTTAGCCTTGAGGCAAATAAAAATATCAAAAATAGTTTGGAAAAAATTTCAGATATTATCGCTATTTTGATAGAAGAATACAAAGAAAGTGTTAAAAAAGCGAAAGCTAATTTTATAAATTTTAATAACCAAGAAGAAAAAGAGATAAAAGAGATTTTAAGGGACTTAACGGGGCTTAAAGAGCAGATGAAGCGAGTTTTGAATTATGACTCAAAAATAGCTTCAAATGTAGTTCTTGTTGAGTTTAAAAACATATTTAGTTTTCTAACTAGTGCTATAACGGTTGCCAAAAAACGAAAAGATGAGCTTTTGCTTGTAGAGATAGCAGACGCAACTGACCGTATAATGCAAATCATAAATCCAGTCTTTAGTAGCAAAAGTCTTGTAAAAACAGAGCTTATCTATCACTATCTAAGCTATGAGCTTCAAGAGATAAAAGCAAGCGCGGTTGGCGAGCATCTAACCTAACTTGCTAAAAATTTTATCAACTATCTCTTTGGCTCCGTTTTGGTTTATCATGCTTTGTAGCGCTTTTGAGCTGTGATTTATATCAAATTCTTTAATCATTTTTAAAACACTATCAGTATCCACACCAGAGTCGTTTTGTAAACAAATTTTAGCTATATTTTTTTCAAATAAAAATTTAGCATTGTAGTATTGGTGATTTTTAGCGGCATGAGGATAGGGGATAAATATCGCAGGCAAGGCATTTGCGCAAAGTTCCCAAAGTGAGCTAGCTCCTGCACGGCTTATAGCTAGGTCTGCGATCGACATTTTTTGTTCCAAATTTTTACTAAATTCAAAAATTTCTACATCATTTTCTAAACTTATACCTAAATTTCTATATCTTTCTTCAAGTTTTACAAGTGCGTTTTTGCCACATTGATGAATGATCTTTATGCCGCTTTCTTTAAGCTTAGGAGCTAAATTTACGGCAAGATCATTTATCGCTCTTGCTCCTTGTGATCCGCCTAAAAATATCACGGTTTTTAGCTCTTTTCTAATCCTTGACGTAACAAAAAATTTACTGCCTACTGGATAATTGCATGGAGAAATTTTATCATATGAGCTGTAATATCCCTTTGCATATGGTTTTAAAAGTTTGTTTAACTTACCTGTAATTGCGTTTTGTTCGTGTATAAAAAGTGGAATTTTGCACATTACAGCAGCAAATGCGGCAGGTGCGGCAGAGTAGCCACCAACAATAATAACGGCTCTTGCCTTATGTTTTTTTAAAATTTTACAACATTTTAGTGAGAGCTTAAAGATGTTTAATAGAGATAAAATTTTATCAAAGCCTCTTTTGTTTACTACGCCACTACTTTCTAAGAAAATTCTTTCACTAAAATTTTCATCATTTTCAAACCAAAGCTTGTCCTGACCTCTTGTTGAGCCGATAAAAATCGGCTTTTGATCGCGAAGGTTAAGTTCTTCGCATAAACTTTTGACAATAGCTAGATGTCCTCCGGTTCCGCCACCACTAATAACTATCATATTTTCGCCTTTTTGCTTATCATTAAAACCATACCTATGCCTATACAAACGGCCAATATCGAACTACCACCATAGCTTAAAAACGGCACAGCGATACCTTTTATCGGTGTTATCGAAGTTATGCCGTAGCTATTCATAAGAAATGAAAACGATATGATAAGTCCGATACCGAGCGAGAATAGGTGATAAACTTTATTTTCGCTTCTGGCTGAAATTCTAAAAATTCTATAAAGTAACGCAAGCATAATAGCAACTATGCATAAAATTCCAACGACGCCGACTTCTTCTGCTATGCCTGCTAAAACAAAGTCCGTATGAACTTCACTTAAAAAGCCAAGCTTAAAAACGCCGGCACCAAGTCCTTCTCCTAAGAAATCCCCATGTTTTATAGCATTTAGCGAGTGTGAAATTTGATAAGGCTCCGGCGCATCATCCACTCTTAAAATTTCAGCTATATTTTCAGGTAGTATCGATAAAACCATGCCTTGTATCGTTCCCCACCATGATTTTATGCGTAAAATCCTGTGTTCAGAGCTGATAATGGCAACGATAGCAAGCAAGGCTGCACCTAAAAAACCTATGCTAAAAAATTTCATGCTAGTTCCTGCAAAAAGCGCCATCATGATAAGTGTTAATGCAAGCACGACAACTTGTCCAAGGTCATTTTGAAGAACGGCGATAAGATAAACTACTATCAGAAAGACGCAGATGTAAGGTAAAAGAAGTTTAAGTTCCTCTTTTATGCTTTTTTTGTTTTCATTTATCTTTCTGGCAAAACTCCATGCTAGAAAATAAACAAAACCTATCTTAAAAAACTCAACCGGCGCTAGCGAAAACCCGGGAAGTCTTATCCATCTACGCGCGCCACCTGCCTCCGTTACCATTGAAGAGGGTAGCATGTGCATAAGACCCATTGTGATTATACAAAAACCAAAAAGCCCAAAACCTATCCAGATAAGAGCTTTGTCGGGATTAAGTCTTGAAAGTCCCCACATCAAAAAAATACCTATACAACCTACTATAAGTTGCCTAATAAAAAAGTGATATTGACTATAATCAAACTGTAAAACCGTAAAAACAGGCAAGGATAGTGAAAATGTGATACTAATCGTAATCAGTGTCACGCAAAGGTAAAAAATAATCTTATCAACAGCCAAGATCTACTCCAAAAATTTATAGCCTTTTATTGTATTGAAACTCTACTTACAAAGCGATAAATGATCGTTTATACTAGCCATTTAGCTCTTCGGCAACTTGCGCGGCAAGTTTGAGCTTGTCGTTGTCAAAGTGAGTGTAAATTCTTGAAGTATTTAGGCTTGCATGACCCAAGGCTTCCTGCACTAAAACAAGGTCTTTTTGCTTTTTGTAAAGCATTGTTGCAAATGTGTGACGAAGCATATGTGCGCCGTTTTTTTCTTTACGGATACCGGCGCTAAATAAAATTTGCTCGACTATGCGACTTACGTATGCCTGAGTTAGCCTTGTGCCTTTTTTATTGATAAATAAATACCCCTCTTTATTTATGTAGTTTATGGCGATCGCGTCAATATGGGCTTCTATGAGGTGTCTTTTTATCATGACGATACGGTATTTGTTGCCTTTGCCTCTAATTCTTATGATATAAAGGTCGCCTTCTTCCGTTATATCTTTTCGCTTTAAATTTAAAGCCTCGCTTACGCGAATTCCTGTGAAGATTATTGTTTTGATGATTAGCTTATTGCGATTTGTGTTTACCTTAAAGTCGGCATTTTCAATGGCATTTAGAAATTTCTTAACCTCTTCTTCGCTCATAAATTCAGGTAGTTTTTGACCTCTAACTCCGCTTATACCACCCCAGTTTTTTAAATTTATATCAAAAACATGAGCCTTGCCGTCTTCTTCGTTTTGTTTATCCAAAAACGCAAAGAAATTTATAACAGAAATTCTATAGTTTTTCTTACTCGCATCGCTTAGTCCGCCAGTAACGCTGGCTAAAACTTCGCTTATTAACTCTTCATCTATCACTTTTAAACTCGAAAGCTCGTAAAATTTAAGCGTCTCATAAATTTTTTTAAGTGGATTAAAGTAGGTGTTTATGCCCGTTAGTCCTGCATTTCTTGAAATTTTAACAAGTCCGTCAAGCTCTTCTATGCTTTTTATATCTCTGCTTAGCTTATAGTTTACGGTAGCTAAAGCCTTTGGATCTCTTAGTTCTTTATTAGAAAGAGAGCTTAATTTAAATTTGACATATCTTACGAGCCAAAACAGCATAGAGTTTTCAAAACTATCTTTTGCATCAAGCGGGTATTTCAATATATAAGCCTTATAAATTTAATAATTGAAAATTATATCCAAAAATGAGTTATAATAACGCCTTTAAAAGGAATTTGTAATGAAAATAGCTTTTTTTGACTCTGGTCTTGGCGGGCTTAGTGTGCTTCATCTGGCGCTAAAACGCTTAAAAAACGAAGAATTTTTATATTATGCAGATAAAGACAATGTTCCTTACGGCTTAAAAAGCAGGGAGGAGATTTTAAATTTCACGACAAAGAGCGTGGAATTTTTAATAAAGCAAGGCGCAAAAGCTGTCGTTATCGCATGTAATACCGCAACAAGCGTAGCGATAAACGAACTTAGGGCAAAATTTAACATACCGATAATCGGCATGGAGCCTGCTGTTAAAAAAGCTATTGACTTACAGCAAGAAATACCTGATGAAAATGATCTTAGAGTTTTACTTATCGCAACTCCCGTAACCGCGGTTGGCAAAAAACTAAAAGATCTTATCGGGCGCGTTGATACAAACCATTTAGTCGATGTTTTACCGCTTCCAAAGCTTGTAGAATTTGCAGAAAAAGAAGAGTTTGCCTCAATTGATGTCTTGGAATATTTAAATAGCGAGCTTTTAAAATTTAATCTTACAAACTACTCCTCTATTGTGCTTGGATGTACGCATTTTAATTATTTTAAAGATACTCTAAGGCGGATTTTGCCAAGCAATATAAAAATACTTGACGGTAACGAAGGCACAGTAAATAAGCTAATATCCGAGCTTGAGGGCTTAAATTTAATTGAAAACAACAAGCAAAGCGTAGAGTTTTTTTACTCATCAAAACAAGTATCATCCGGTAGTGAGATCACAAAACTAAAGCGATATCTCAAGCGACTTGATGAGATGATAGATATAGCGTAAAATTTAATTTTTTATTTATTTTTTTTAAATAGAATTGCCGAGTATTTTAAAATTTAAAGTGAAACTATGAAAAAAATTTTCAAATTTATAGCATTTTTAGCAGTGGTTGTGGTTGGCGGTTTTTACATCTATGCAGAGTATTTTAAGCCAAAGGAGCGCATAGAATTTATCACCCAAAAGGCTGTTAAAAAAAGCTTTTCTAACAAAGTAGAAGCGACTGGTGAGATATTTGCCACAGAACTTGTGGATGTTGGCGCGCAGGTTAGTGGGCAGATAAAAAGGCTATACGTAGGGCTTGGTGATAAGGTAAAAAAGGGCGATATGATAGCCGAGATCGATAGCTCAACGCAGCAAAATAACGTAAATGACAAGCGTGCTCAACTTGAAATTTATGAGGCTAGACTTGCTAGTGCAAAAGTAGCTCTTGAGATATCAAAAACACAGTTTGAGCGTGAAAAAACACTATACGCAAAGAATGCTACTTCAAAACAAGAATTTGAAAATGCAAAAAACACTTATGCAACAAATGAAGCCTCTTTAAGAGAAATTTACGCACAGATTAATCAAACCAAAATCGAACTAAATACCGCCGAGATCAACCTTGGTTATACTAAAATCACAGCACCAAATGATGGGGTGATCGTATCTGTGCAAGTAGAGCAGGGACAAACAGTAAACTCAAATCAAACAACGCCGACCATTGTTAATATCGCAGACCTTAGTAAGGTAAAAATGAAAATGCAAATCGCAGAGGGCGACATAACAAAGATAAAAGTCGGCACCCCTGTTGAGTACTCGATACTTTCTGAGCCAAATATGAAATTTAAAACAGTTGTTAGCTCGATAGACCCCGGTCTTACAAGGCTTAGTGACGGAACTTACTCAAGCTCAAGCTCCTCCTCAAGCTCAAGTTCTTCAAGCTCTTCGGCAGTTTACTACTATGCGCAAAGCATAGTTGAAAATACTGACGGTATCCTTCGTATCGGCATGACTACGCAAAACACTCTTTTGGTAACCAAAGTAGATGATGCTATCGTCATACCAAGCCTTGCTATAAAAAAAGAAAAAGACAAAAGCTATGTAAATGTCCTAAAAGGCGATCAAGAAGTTGTAAGAGTAGAAGTAAAAACAGGCATAAGAGATAGCCTTGAGACACAAATAATAAGCGGTATAGATGAGGGCGATGAGATCATAACATCGCAAGGTAGTTCTAGTGAGATCGCTCAAATGGTCGCAAAGGCAAATAGAGGTCCAAGGTGATCGAACTAAAAAATATCGTAAAGAAATTCAAAGTCGGCGATGGTGAGATTGAGATTTTACATGGCATAAATTTAAATATAAAAAAGGGCGAATTTATAGCCATCATCGGTCAGTCTGGATCTGGTAAATCAACACTTATGAATATCTTAGGCTGTCTTGATAGTCCAAGCTACGGTGAGTATCTGCTAGAAAATGAAAACATCTCGAAATTTAACTCAGATGAACTTGCGAATTTAAGACGCAATAAATTCGGCTTTATATTTCAAAGATACAACCTCTTAGCGAGCATGAATGCGCTTGAAAATGTCGCGCTTCCAAGCGTTTATGCCGGAGTTAGTAAAAAGGATAGACAAAGCAGAGCGCATGAAATTTTAACATCTCTTGAGCTTGATGATAAGTCATTAAGTTTGCCAAACAAGCTATCTGGAGGGCAACAACAGCGTGTTAGCATAGCACGTGCGCTCATGAACGGCGGAGAGATCATCCTAGCTGATGAGCCAACGGGCGCGCTTGATAGTAAAAGTGGTCTTATGGTGATGGATATCTTGTTAAATTTACACAAACAAGGCCATACTATAATCATCGTCACACACGATCCAAAAATAGCAAAATACGCTAATCGCATCATAGAGATAAAAGATGGTCATATCATAAAAGACGAGAGTAAAAAAGATGAAATTTATACTCTAAAAAGACCAAAACCTCAACAAAAAAGCTCATTTATCTACTATAAAGATCAGCTTATCGAAAGCTTTAAAATGTCTGTAAGTGCGATGCTTGCGCATAAGCTTCGTTCGCTTTTAACCATGCTTGGTATCATCATCGGTATAGCCGCGGTAGTAAGTATGGTAGCGCTAGGGAAGGGCTCGCAAGAGCAAATTTTAGCCGGCATAAGAAAGATAGGCACAAACACTATCGACATAATGCCTGGGCAAAGTTTTGGTGATATGTACTCAGGACGCGTTAAAACTCTTGTGATAAGCGACGCGCAAATGCTTGCAAATCAATCGTTCTTAGAGTCAGTCACTCCAAATACCTCCACAAGTGGAACAATAACATATCAAAACACCTCGCTTACGGCTAGTTTAAGAGGTGGCGGCTCGGGGACGTTTGACGTAAACGGACTAAAATTAGAGCAGGGTAGGACTTATGACGATGAGGAGGTAAGAGATTCGGCTTCTGTTGTGGTGATCGATCAAAATACTAAAAATAGTCTTTTCCCACACGAAAATCCAGTCGGGCAAACCATACTTTTTAATAAAAAACCACTTAAGATCATCGGTGTGTTAAAAAAGGATGATTTTACATTCGGAGATGCTAGCGCGCTTAGGATTTATGCTCCTTACACGACTGTTATAAACAAAATCACAGGCGATAGGCATATAAACTCTATAACCGCCAGGGTAAAAGAGAGCGTAAATGCACAAATTGCAGAAAAAAGCATAACAGAACTTCTAACTATAAAGCATGGTAAAAAGGACTTTTTTACTAGAAATTCAGATAGCGTAAAACAAACCGTCGAAAGCACGATATCAACCATGAGAATTCTTATCTCAAGTATCGCAGTGATCTCGCTTATAGTTGGTGGTATAGGTGTCATGAACATCATGCTCGTATCAGTTACCGAGCGCACAAAAGAGATCGGTATAAAAATGGCGATAGGTGCAAGACAGGGCAATATCTTACAGCAATTTCTTATAGAAGCCATCTTGCTCTGTGTCATCGGCGGTGCGATCGGCGTAGCTACGGCTTATGGTATAGGCTATATCTGTAATAACATTTTAAGCGGATTTAAGATGATATTTTCAAATGAATCAATAATAGTTGCCATCACAACATCGATGGTTATTGGAGTGGTTTTTGGCTATATGCCAGCCAAAAATGCGTCAAAACTAAATCCAATAGATGCACTTTCAAGGGAGTAAAATGAGAATTTTAAGCTTGGCACTTGTGGCAGTTTTAAGCGGTTGTGCCGTTAAGGACGTAAATGAAAATTTCAGCGAAATTTTACTTCAAAACGAAAATAGGGCAGATGTAAGTATAAACACAAAATGGTGGCAAGAATACAACAAAAACTATCTAAATGAGCTTATCGAGCTTGGCATAAAAAACAATATCGACCTTGCTAAAGCAGCCGTTGCTATCAACAAAGCCATGGCTCAAGCAGGTGTTTTAGAAGCCGAACTTATACCTACTTTTAATGCAAGCGTTGAAGCAGAGCGTTCGCGCGATATATCTACAAATTCGTCTTGGACGCGAACAAATGCAAGTGGAATTTCATTAAATTATGAGATCGATTTGTTTAGAAAACTAGCCAATGCAAGAGATGCTGCCTTATGGGAAGCACGCGCTACCCGTTTTGACCTTGAAGCCAGTAAGTTAAGTGTTATAAATGGCATAGTAGACGGTTACTTTAATATTGCATACTTAAACGAGAGTATAAGGTATTATAAAATTTTACTGGATAATTATGAAAAACTGCAGCAAATCGTCTTGGTAAAATTTCAAAGCGGAAAAGAAGAAGAACTGTCTTTGACCAAACTACAAAATTACGTCATTAGCACTAAAACTAGGCTACTAAATGCTCAAAATGAACTTTTAACTATCGAAAAAAATATTAAAATTTTACTTAATGTAAAACCTGGTTTTGAACTAAAAACAGATGAAATTTTAATAAGCGACATTATCCCGATCGGAGTTGATCTGGAAATACCACTTGAAAGTATCTCAACTCGTCCTGATTTGCAAGCTGCGATTTTTAGGATAGAAGAGGGGCTTTTAAATTTAAAAGCCAGTCAAAAAGACTTTTATCCAAGTATCACGATAGGGGCTAGTTTAAGAGGAAGTGATGAGAATTTTTCAGATAGTTTTTCTATGAAATTTCTAAGCGGTAATGTATCATTAAATTTACCGTTTTTAAACTATTCAAAACTTAAATCAAACCTAAAAATTTCAGAAGCAAATTTTGAAAGCGCAAAACTAAACTATCTAAGCACGCTAAACACGGCTTTAAACGAAATTTCAACTAGCTATAAGTCATACGAAAAAGATACGCGAGTGTTTGACAACTATGTAAAGCAGTTTGGCAATACACAAAAAATCAGTGAAATTTATAATAACAAATACCAATACGGCAAAGCAGAGCTAAAAGACTACCTTGAAGCGCTAAATGATCAAACAGACGCTTATATAAATTTACTATCCGGAAAATACAATCTCCTGCAAGACGAGATAGAAATTTATCAAGCTATGGCCGGCAAATTTACCAAAAGATAAATCAACAGCTCATAAAATTATTTATTTTTAAATATATATAAAATTACTTTCATTAAGCCAAGTCATCTTGGCTTTGATTTAGCGTAGCAAAAATTTCCAATACATAAAAGTTATCATAAAGCCAAAATTTCAAAGCAAAATCAAAAACATAAAATTTCATGCAATATAATACAACAAAACGTAAAACCGAGACAAATTTTATATTTTGTATTGAAAACTATAATTTTCAAATTATTATTTATATTTTTCTTTAATCTATCCTTTTTAACTTTAAAGTGCCTATTTTAGGGATTTATCTGACTTTACTTTTTGTAATATAAAAATTTATCCATGAAATTTATTGTAAAAAAATGCATAAATAAATATGTTTTATTTTCTGTATGGATAAAAACTTATTTTTTAGATATAAAATCACACGAAGCTGCAAAAATTATGCAATGTATAAAAATGTATATAAATAAAAGTAAAAATTAAAAAAGTTATTTTTTGTGTTTTTTGGGGTAGTCAAAGAAAAGCGCTTTTGCGCTCCCCTCTTTTATTTGATTAAAAGTTGTTTTTATCTTAACACAAAAAATTCCACTCGTTGGAATGTTACCAATAAAAGAGTCGCTTAGAAGTTCTGAAATTTCAGTTATGCTTGGATTATGAAGTATGATGAAAACATCTTTTATATCTTCGTCTAAATTTTGCACAAATTCTATAAGTTTATCTGTGCTTATATCATAAAGTTCGTCTTTGAGGATGATTTTGTGTTTGAAATTTATATTTTGAGAGATGATTTTTGCCGTCTGTTCGCAACGTTTTGCACTGCTTGAAAAAATGGCATTTGGTATGATTTTGTGTTTTAGTAGCCTTTGTGCCATAAATTTTGCATTTTCTTTGCCACGTGAAGTAAGCTCTCTACTAAAGTCTTTGCTTGTGTCTTTATTTTCCTTTTGCGCTTTTGCGTGTCTGATAAAATAAATTTTATGCATTTTGAGACTTTTGTAAATTTTTTGATCATCTCAAGTTCTTCTTTGCTAAAGCCGGCTTTTAGTCTATCTGCTTCATTTAGCTCTCTACTTGTTTTAAAGGAATTTGGATAGAGAGTTTGTATGATATTTATGTATTCGCTTGGATTTATATTTAGCTGTTTGCAAGCAAATTTAAACCACTTATCACCTTTACTGACATGAGAAATTTTCTCTTGCAAAATGACATTTAACGCCCCAATAAGCTCTTTATCTCCGCCCTCTTTTTGAAGTTTTTGTATGATATGAGCGTTTGCGTCAAGTCCGTTTGCCTCCATATATCTTGGCAAAAGCGCCATACGTTTAACAAGGCTTTCTTGCGTCTTGCAAAGGGCGATAAAAAGTCCGTCATGAACACTTAAGTCACCGTATTTTGCGCCCTGCTCTTTAAGTAAATTTTCTATCATATTAAAGTGTCTTATCTCGTCTTGTGCTACTTCAAGCCAGTCTAGAAGTATGTTCTTGGCAGATTATCAAAACGATAACATGCATCAAGAGCGATGTCTATAGCGCTAAATTCTATATGGGCCACAGAGTGGATAAAGGCTAGCTTTTTATCTTTTGGTTTTGTCTTTTTATTAAATTCTTTCATGCTGACGACATCACAAAGACTTGCGTAACAAGGAGTTTTAAGTTCTTGTGCGGGTGAGTTTCTTTTTAAATTTATATCCTCATTTGCTTTAAATTTATCGTAAAATATCTGAAATTTATTAAATTTAGTGCTTATGTTGCTTTCGTTTATAATCTCAAAAAGTTCATCAAAAAAATTCATGTCATTCCTTATTTAAATGACATTTTAGCATAAATATATCCTATCGCAAAACCAAGCAAATGCGCATACCAAGCGATATTTACTCCAAAAAATAACGGAGCAAAACTCATAAGCAAAAGTGCTATAACAAGTCCTTTTCGCGTCTCTTTGTCTGTCAAAAACGACAAAACACCCAAAAGAACACATATCGCGCCACTTGCACCAACTACAGTGACAACTTGCGCATTAAAATAAAGCATATAATACACATAAATGAGTGTTAAAAACGAAGTTGCAATGCCACCTAAAATATATATAAGTAAAAATCTAAAATGTCCCAAATTTCGCTCTAAAATAGAGCCAAATTGAAACAAAACAACCATATTCATAATTAGATGCGAAAGCGAACCATGTAAGAACATCGATGTTAGCGGCTGAAAAGAAAATATAAAATTTTGAGCAAAACCGGCGTTTAGGCCAAAAATTGTATTAAAATTTTGTCCGACAAAAAGATAGATAAGACAATTTATACATATTAATATGTAAGTAACGATCAAATTTGCTCTACCTTACTATGCCATATCCGGCAAATCTATTTGAAGCAAGGCAGCTTGTTTTGTTGCTTTTACATCTTAACATATAGCTGTTGATCTCTTTTTTCCCGATCTTATATGTGTTTTTTTGTCTTAAATTCATATAACTATGTGTTATTTTTCCGCTGTAATTATGTATAAATTTAACCGTTCCATCTTTTGCTACTTCGGTGACTATACCGATGTGGGTTATGTTGCTTTTGTCTTTATTTTTACCTGCGGCTCTTCCTAGGGTATTTGCAAAAAATATCAGATCCCCAACCCTGGGTTCGGTAAATGAAATTTGCTTTTTGCTACTATATAGGTTAAAGATAGCCTTTGACTTTCTGCCTGACTTATCGTAGTATTTTGATATGCTTTTCTCATCAAAATACATATTTTCGTGTTTTTTATTTACCACTGATATGAAACCGGAGCAGTCGCCGCCTATTTTTGTGTTTAGGTATTTGTTAAAAAACGACCCGAAATTTTTATGCTCTCGAGTATCTTGTTTGTCTTTGTCAAGATACGCTTCCAAGTATGTTTGCTCTTCTTTTTTTTGGAGAGGGACGTCTGTTTTTATGACCTCGTTTATGGGTAGTTTTTTGTTTTGATTAAGAGTAGCACAACCTGTAAAAAGAACGATCAAAGTAGCTAAAACTATGGAACGCTTAAGCATAAATTTCCTAATCACTTAAATTTAAAGTAAGTATTTTACCTATGCAAAGTAAATGGATGGTTTTTGGAAATTTAATTTTGTTTTATAAGCAAAAAATCACTATAATCAAGGCAAAAATTTAAATTCTAAGGTAAAATTATGATGCATTATTTGCAAATACAAGGCGGAGCGAAACTAAGTGGCGAAGTTGCTATAAGTGGTGCTAAAAACGCAGCTCTCCCGTTGATCGCACTAACACTGCTTGCTAAAAATGAATTAAAACTTACAAATGTTCCAAATGTTGCAGATATTAAGACTCTAGCACAGTTGCTTGTAAATTTAGGCGCTAGTTGTGAATTTGAAGATCCAAATACTCTTAAGGTCAATACAAGTAGTGTAAATTCGACCATGGCAAACTATGACATAGTTAGAAAAATGAGAGCATCTATCTTAACTCTTGGTCCTTTATTATCCCGTTTTGGACATTGTGAGGTTAGTTTGCCAGGAGGTTGTGCCATCGGTCAAAGACCTATAGACCTTCACCTTAGTGCGCTTGAAAAAATGGGCGCAAATATCGAAATAAAACAAGGTTATATCGTGGCTAGTGCACCAAATGGACTAAATGGAGCTCGCATAGTTTTTGACAAGATAACCGTAACCGGAAGCGAAAACATCATCATGGCGGCAGCTTTAGCACATGGAACTACAAGACTTTTAAACGTGGCAAAAGAGCCTGAAGTCGTGCAAGTGTGTGAAATTTTAAAGGCATCTGGCATAAACATAGAAGGCATAGGAACTAGTGAGCTAGTAATCGAAGGAAGCGGTCAA
Organism: Campylobacter sp. RM9328; assembly: GCF_012978615.1. Classification (NCBI taxonomy): domain Bacteria; kingdom Pseudomonadati; phylum Campylobacterota; class Epsilonproteobacteria; order Campylobacterales; family Campylobacteraceae; genus Campylobacter; species Campylobacter sp. RM9328. The sequence goes on from NZ_LIWF01000005.1 coordinate 22,332, forward strand.
AGATTACTTACGATACCTGACATAAAAGTTATCCCTGATAGGATAGAAGCAGGTACTTACCTTTGCGCAGGTGCTATAACAAATTCTAAGATAACAGTAACTAAAGTAAATGCAAAACACATGCTTGCCGTTATAGCAAAGCTTGAAGAGATGGGTTTTGGCATAGAGATAGATGATGATAAGATAACGATAAGTCCAGCTAAAGAGATCAAGCCTTGCGAGATCATAACGACTGAGTATCCAGGATTTCCTACTGATATGCAAGCGCAGTTTATGGCATTAGCCCTTGTTGCAAATGGCGTTAGCGTGATAGATGAAAGACTCTTTGAAAATCGCTTTATGCACGTAAGTGAGCTAGCTAGAATGGGCGCTGATATCAGACTAAATGGTCATATTGCAAGTGTTTATGGCGGCAGTGAGCTAAATTCCGCCGATGTTATGGCAACTGATCTTAGAGCAAGCTCTGCGCTTATCTTGGCAGCTCTTGTTGCAAAAGGTGAAACAAGAGTTCATAGGATATATCATCTTGATAGGGGTTATGAGAATTTAGAGCTTAAATTTAAACAACTTGGTGCAAATATCACAAGACTAGAGGAATGAAATGGAAGTTTTTGAAGCTATAGATGAGATTTTTAGAAATTTTAATCCGCCCTATTCGCTGGAAATTTTACCTATAAATGAAGCTTGCGGTAGAATTTTGAGTAAAGATGTCGTGGCGGTTAAAAATTTACCCTGCTTTGACAACTCTGCGCTTGACGGCTATGCTATAAAATTTGAAGATAAAGACAAGCCTTTTGTATTGATTGATAGCGTTCTTGCAGGAGATAAGCGAACTACTAAGATAAATCAAAACGAATGCATAAAGATAATGACGGGAGCTAAAATGCCTCTTGGGGCTGATACCGTCATGCGTCTTGAAGAGTGTATCGTAGATAAAAATTTAATCCATGCTCCTAAGAACTTAAAAAAAGGAGACGCTTATAGATTTACCGCCGAAGAGGTAAAAATAGGTGAAATTTTGCTTAAAAAAGGCGAAAAACTAAACGCAAGAGTGGTTATGATGTTGGCTACGCAAGGTATTAGCTTTGTTGAAGTTTTTGCATTGCCGCGCATTGGAATTTACTCAAGTGGAGATGAGATAGTAGAACCTTGGCAAAATGCCGACGATGATCAAATTTATAATGCAAATGCCGTTGGTATCGGCGCCATACTCACTCTAAATGGCTTTAAAAGCTCTTATCTTGGCATTATTAAAGATAGCTTTGAAGCGACCGTGACTGCCTTAAATCAAAGCAATAAATTTGATGTTATTATCTGTTCTGGCGGTGCAAGCAAGGGAGAGGCTGACTTTATGAAAAAAGCCCTTGAAGCTATCGGTTTTAATGAACTTTTTAATAAGGTAAATATGCGTCCTGGAGCGCCATTTAAAGCATATAAAAAAGACGGAAAAATGGTTTTTGTCTTGCCCGGTAACCCAATGGCAGCATATCTTTGCGCAAATTTATTTATACTTCCGTTGCTTTTATCGCAGAGACTAAAATTTGAAAAAGTAACACTAAAAGAAAATATAAAAATAAAACCAGGACGAGCAAATATCGTGTTAGGAAGCGTTGATAATTTTGAGTTTCATGTTACCAACGAAAACAGATACGGCTCCGGAATGATAAAACCACTCTTAAAAAGTAACGCTATTTATATCTCAAATCCAAGCGAAAGTGAAATTTTAGCAAATTCTGACATTTTTATCACAAGGATCTCTTGACAAATGATATTAAATCTGCTAAAATGCGCTTTCTCATTTGGTTGCGGGAATAGCTCAGGGGTAGAGCATAACCTTGCCAAGGTTAGGGTCGCGAGTTCGAATCTCGTTTCCCGCTCCATTTTTTTTATATCCACATTTTTTTTACTTTCTTTAACAAGTTTTGCAAAAGAAGTCAGTGTTTATCCGATGTATTGTATCGATCAAGATGAAATTTCACTTTATACATTTGGGTTTGACGGCGAAGATAATGAAATTTTAAATTTAAACGGACAAAGAGCCGCAAAGATAGATACAAAAGAACTTCACGAAATTTTAACGGCAAATTTTAAAACATATAAAGATAAAAGCGGAGGAAGCGTATCCTTTGTTAGAAATTGCACACTTATGGATAATGTATTAATGAGGTTTTTACACGCTCTTAGTGATGAATTTTCAGGGATAAAGATAGAAAGTGTCGATATAAAACCTCAAAGCACATTGCCTGAAAATTTTAATGATTTTCGTCTTGAAAATATCTTTATAAATTCAAAAGATCGTTCAAGCGGAACATTTAGAGCCTCGTTTGAACAACCCGATCTTACCTCAAAAAGCATATTTTTCCAATACTCTTTTAAAGCTAAAATGCCTGTATTTTTGGCTCTTAACTCAATGGATCATAAACATATCTTGGGCCTTCTTGACTATCAAAGTGGGTATGTTGAGTTTAATAAATATCAAAAAGATTATATCTCGTCGTTTCCAAACTCAACTTTGATAACCAGAACAAAGATAAAAGCCGGTGAAATTCTCTCGACAAAACACTTTATAGCAGCTTCTTTAGTAAAAAAAGGAGACAGTGTCAAGGCGGTGCTAAATGAAGGCGGTGTTAGCATCATAATCGAAGTAAAAGCGCTTGAAAATGGAAATTTGGGTGATATTATTAAGATTAGAACAAGGGATAATAAAATTTTATCTGCAGTTGTCTCCTCGTCAAAACAGGTGATGATCCAATGAAAAGCGTAATCATAGCAATAACCGGAGCCAGTGGTGTAAATTTAGGGCTAAAGCTCATAAATGAAGCTAAAAAATATGCCAAAATCCATGCCGTAATTAGTCATGCGGCCAAAAAAACTTTGCTGCTAGAAGAAGGTATCGAAATAAGCAAATTTGAAGATAAGGGTGTTAAATTTTACGATGACGATGATACAGGTGCGGCTATTGCATCGGGCTCGTTTAAGATAGATGCGATGATAGTTGCGCCCTGCTCTATAAATACTTTGGCTAAAATTCATGCCGGGTTTGCCGATACTTTGATAACTAGAGCGGCTGCAGTTAGTCTAAAAGAGCGAAGAAGGCTTGTTTTGGCGGTTAGAGAGATGCCTTTTTCAACCATATCCTTAGAGCATATGTCTAAACTATCACTTTGTGGAGCAGTTATCGCTCCGCCTATCTTAGGATATTATTCAGGAGTTAAGACATTAAAAGACATGGAAAATTTTATAATCGGCAAATGGCTTGATTTGCTTGATATAGAAAATGAAATTTACAAAAGATGGAACTAACCAAAAGCCGTAATTTAGTAATAAAAGTATAAAATATAAAAATTTAAAGGCGGTAAAGTGAAAGCGTGCATATATCCGGGCACTTTTGATCCTATAACCAACGGACACCTTGACGTTATAAGGCGTGCTACTAAAATTTTTGATAAAGTAATAGTCGCGGTAGCTAAAAATGATAGTAAAAAGCCGTTATTTAGCTTTGAAAAACGTGTAAATATGGTAGAAATTTCGATACAAAATTTTAAAAATGTTTGTGTTGAAGGTTTTGATAATTTACTGGTTGATTTTGCTAAGCAAAGAGGCATAAACACAGTGATACGGGGTCTTAGAGCGGTAAGCGACTTTGAATACGAACTGCAAATAGGCTATGCAAACGCTGCGCTTTGGGAGGATTTTGAGACGGTTTATCTTATGCCAAGCCTTAAAAATGCTTTCATCTCAAGCTCGATAGTTCGTTCGGTATTTTTGCACAACGGCGATGTAAGCAAGCTTGTACCAGTTGAAATTTTAGAAATTTTAAAGGCAAAGTGATAATGTATATTTTATTTGAAGGCATAGACGGAGTTGGAAAAAGCACGCAAATAGAGCTTTTATCCGCAAAATACCAAAATCCTATCATCACAAAAGAACCCGGAGGAACGGAGTTTGGTGTGCATGTTAGGGAAATTTTACTCGGCGGTAAATTTAAATTAAGCCCAAGAGCTGAGGCCTTGATGTTTTTGGCTGATAGAGCCGAACATTATGCAAAAGTTGTTGCGCCTAATGCCAATAAAATCGTCATTAGCGATAGAGGATTTATCTCAGGTATAGCTTATGCCTTAGCTAACGAAAACAGCTATGATGCTAAAATTTTACTAGAATTTAACAAATTTGCCCTTAACTCAAATTTGCCGGATAAGGTTGTATTTTTTGAGGCAGATAAGGAGCTTTTAGAGCAAAGGTTGCTTAGTAGAGGCGGATCGGACGCAGTAGAAGCAAGAGGTTTTGAGTATCTTTTGCTTGTTCAGCAAAATATGAAAAATTTACTCTTAGACTTAAATTTAAACACGCTTTATATAGATGCGAGCAAAAGCGTGCAAGAGATAAGTAAAGAGATAGAAGAATTTATACAATTTTAAAATAAACTAAAAGGACAAAAATGATAACAGCACTTCGCGGAATGAAAGACATGCTTCAAGATAGAAGTAAACTATATGAATACATTGTAAAAACCTGTGAAGACGTGGCTAAAAACTACGGTTATACTCAGATAAAAACTCCACATCTTGAAGAGACTGCTCTTTTTAAACGAAGTGTTGGAGAAAGTAGCGATATCGTCGGTAAAGAGATGTATCAGTTTACTGATAAGGGCAACAACGATGTATGCTTACGCCCTGAAGGCACTGCGGGGGTTGTTAGGGCTTATATCGAAGCCAAACTTGACCGTGCAGGTGGCGTTTATAGGTGGTTTTATCATGGCTCTATGTTTAGATACGAAAGACCTCAAAAGGGTCGCTTAAGAGAATTTCACCAGTTTGGCGTGGAGTGTTTTGGTGAGGCTAGCGTTTATGAGGACGCAAGTATTATTTTAATGATAAGTGAAATTTTAAAACGCTTAGATATCAAAGCCACACTTAAAATAAACTCTCTTGGAGATGTTTCTTCTATGGCTAGCTATAAAGAAAAATTAGTCAAATTTTTAGATGCAAATGAGAGTGAAATTTGCAATGATTGTATTAGAAGAAAAGAGCTTAACCCTATAAGAACGCTTGATTGCAAAAATGAAAAATGCCAAGAAATTTATCAAAATGCACCGCTAATGATAGAAAATTTAAGCAAAGAAGCTGCGGATGACTTTGATAAGCTAAAGAAAATTTTAGACGAAAACAACATAGGTTATGAGGTCGATCCAAAGCTTGTGCGAGGGCTTGATTATTACTGCAAGACTGCATTTGAGTTTATTAGCAATGAGATAGGCTCTCAAAGCGCGGTAGCCGGTGGCGGACGATATGATAGGCTTGTGGAGTATCTTGGTGGGAAAGCAAGCTATGGAGTTGGATTTGCCATAGGCATAGAGCGTATAATGGAAATTTTAAGCTCAAGAGATATTAAAAACGAGCGAAACGGAGTTTATATTTGTGCATTAGATGAGCAAAATTTGGACTTTGTATATTCGCTTGGGACTAAAATGCGGGATAAATTTAAAGTAGAGATATCCTATGAAGCCAAAAAACTTCAAAAACATTTGCAAATAGCAGACAATAAAGGCGCTAAAATTTTCCTTTGCATAGGAGAAAATGAACGCGCAAATAGTCAAATTTGGTATAAAAATTTAGACAATAAAACCGAAAAAACTATAAATTTAAATGAGCTTGAAAAGGAACTTGATAATGAATGATTACGGTTTAAATATCTGGGGAAACTCAAATTTTGTCATAGAAAATGGCAAGGTTTGCATAAATTCGGCAGGAAAACCAGCGATAATCGACATTGTAAAAGATATACGCAAAGAGGGCTATAGAGGTCCATTGCTTCTTCGTTTTCCACACCTTATACAAAAGCAGATCGAGCAAATTCATGCAAGCTTTGCTAAGGCAAAAAAGGAATTTGAGTATAAAGGAAATTTTAACGCGGTTTTTCCTCTAAAAGTAAATCAATACCCAGGTTTTGTTAAAAACCTAACACGCCTTGGCAAGCCGTATAACTACGGGCTTGAAGCAGGAAGTAAGGCAGAGCTTCTTTTGACTATGGCATACAACAACGACGGCGCACCAATAACGGTAAACGGATTTAAAGATAAAGAGCTTATAAATATCGGCTTTATCGCGGCTGAAATGGGACACAACATAACTTTAACCATCGAGGGTCTAAATGAGCTTGAAGCGATCATCGCAACCGCAAAGGAGAGATTTGCCCCAAAACCAAACATCGGACTTCGCATACGTCTGCACTCTGCAGGCTCTGGCATATGGGCTAAGAGCGGTGGAATTTATTCTAAATTCGGACTAACTTCAACCGAGCTTATCGAAGCGGTAAATTTGCTTAAAAAAGCGAATTTGCTTGATTGCTTTACTATGATACACTTTCATATCGGCTCGCAAATAAATGAAATTCACCCACTTAAAAAGGCGCTAACCGAGGCAGGCAACATCTATGTTGAGCTAAGAAAAATGGGTGCAACAAACCTAAAAGCCATAAATTTAGGCGGCGGTTTGGCGATTGAGTATTCGCAATTTAAACAAACTATAAGCCGCAACTATACTCTAAACGAATATGCAAACGACGTTGTTTATCTTCTAAAAAATATCGCAAATCAAAAAAATGAATTCGAGCCTGATATTTTTATAGAAAGCGGGCGTTTTGTTTCGGCTTCTCACGCACTTTTGGTGGCTCCTGTGCTTGAACTTTTCAGTCAAGACCATACCGAAGAAAAGCTAAATTTAAAAAAGAAAAATCCACCTTTAATAACCGAACTTTACGATCTTTACGAGACGATAAAGCCTTCAAATGCACTTGAATATCTGCATGATGCGATCCATCATATGGAAAGTGTGCTTACGCTATTTGACCTTGGTTATGTTGATCTTCAAGATCGCTCAAATGCAGAAATTTTAGTCCAGCTGATAAGTAAAAAAGCCGTTATCATGCTCGGCAATAAAAATAGCACCGCAGACCTTGTGCGCATACAAGAGGAGATAAAAGAGCGTTATCTAGTAAATTTCTCGATGTTTCAATCCATGCCCGACTTTTGGGGTTTACAGCAAAACTTCCCTATCATGCCACTAGACAGGCTTGATATACGCCCTACACTTCCTGCTTGTATCTGGGATATAACATGCGATAGCGACGGCGAGATAAGCTACAACGAAGACGGTAACCAGCTCTTCTTGCACGATGTAGATGTTGAAAAAGAGGAGTATTTTTTGGGATTTTTCCTAGTTGGTGCGTATCAAGAAGTTCTTGGGATGAAGCACAACCTCTTTACTCATCCTACGGAAGCAACGATAGAGCTTACGCCTGAAGGCTACACTATAAAAGATGTGATCGAAAGTCAGTCGATACTTGATATCATGGAGGATCTTGACTATGATATTTACGAGATACAAGACACTTTGAACGAAAGGCTTGAAAAGTCAAATTTAATCAACGAAACACAGAAAAAACAAATTTTAGGAGAACTTTATCTGTTTTTAAATGACAATAGTTATCTAAAAACTATTAATTGATTACTTATTGAAACATGAGGTTAAAAAGCGATCTTAAATTTTAAATTTTTGGGTCGCTTCAAAAATTATTTGTTATAAAATTACTTTAAAAAATTTACAAAGGGGAAGTTAAAAATGGTTTTAGCAAAAAGAATGCAAACTCTAAGCGAGTCTTTAACAATAGCGATCAGTTCAAAAGCAAAAGAGATGAAGGCGGCAGGGATTGATGTCATCAGTCTTTCAGCGGGCGAACCTGACTTTGACACACCTGTAACTATAAAAAACAGTGTAAAAGAAGCACTCGATAAAGGCTGCTCAAAATACACCCCGGTTCCTGGAACGGCTGAAGTTTTAAAAGCAATCTCGGCTAAATTTGAAAGAGATAACGGACTAAAATACGAACCTAGTCAGATAATAACAAACGTCGGAGCCAAGCATTCTTTATTTAACGTCTTTCAAGCACTTGTTGATGAGGGCGATGAAGTTATCATACCAAGCCCGTATTGGGTAAGTTACCCGGAGATAGTGAAATTCTGCGGAGGCAAGCCTGTATTTATCGAAACAAACGAAAGCGCTGAATTTAAAATCACCCCTCAACAACTCAAAGACGCTATAACTCCAAAAACAAAAATTTTAAGCCTAAACCACCCTACAAATCCAACAGGATCAGTATATACTCGCGATGAGATAGCAGCTCTTGGAGAGGTGCTAAAGGGCACTGACATCATCATAACAAGCGATGAAATTTATGAAAAATTAGTTTATGACGTAGAATTCGTATCAGTTGCATCTGTTAATCAAGATCTTTTTAATCGCACCGTCACGATAAATGGACTAAGCAAATGCGGCGCAATGCCGGGTTGGAGATTTGGTTACATAGCAAGTCCGATAAACGAGCTAAATGCAGCCATGAAAAAGCTACAAAGCCAAAGTACTAGCAACATAAGCTCTATCGTCCAAGCAGGTGCCATACCTTCACTTTTAGGAAAAACAGACGATGATATAGAACGCATGAGACGCGAGTATCAATCACGTCGCGATATCGCAGTTAAGCTTATAAACGAGATAGATGGGCTTAGCGTAGACTCGCCAAAAGGTGCATTTTATCTATTTGTAAACTGCTCTAAAGTTGAACCAGATAGCATGAAATTTTGTCAAGACATGCTTTTAAAAGCAAATGTAGCCACTGTTCCTGGGGTTGGATTTGGTATGGATGGATATTTTAGGATAAGTTTTGCTACAGATATAGGAAGTATCAAAAAGGCTATCGCTAGGATAGCAGAGTTTGTAAAAACTTACAAATAATCTAAAGACGGAGCTTTCCGTCTTCTTTTTTCCATTTATAAATTTTAGATACAATACCACGATAAAATTTTAAGGCACTTTATAATGGTAAACATAGTCCTAAACGGCAAAGAAATCACTCTTGAAAGCGATATGACAGTAGAGGAATTTTTACTAAAATTTGGATTTGAACTCAAATTTATAGCACTTGAGCGCGACTATGAAATTTTACCAAGAAATATGTGGCAAGAACAGACGATGAGTCTTGGTAAAAAATATGAAGTGGTAGAATTTGTAGGAGGCGGTTAATGAAGCAAATAGTAATAAATGGTGTTAAATTTGAAGTTTTGGCAAGTGATTTGAATGAGTTAAAGTCTGAAATTTTTGATAATAAAAATGGAGAAATTTATAAATTTTTAACTAAATTTAATGCCGATGAGCCTGATATTTTTATCGTTGACGGCTTTGCAACAAAAGAAAATTTAGTGCTAAATGACGGTTCTAACGTAGTGTTTATAAAACGTGGTGTTATGCCTCAAAAAGATATTTTAAAAGCAATGATAGCCGCAAGAAATTCGCCTGAGCTAAATGAGGCTTTATCAAATGCCTGCATCGGAGTAGCCGGACTTGGAGGACTTGGATCAAACATTGCCTTAAGCCTTGCTCGCGTAGGTGTAGCAAAGCTTGTGCTAGCCGACTTTGACGTAGTCGAGCCTAGCAATCTAAACCGACAACAATACTTTGTAAAGCATATCGGCATGAAAAAAACCGAGGCATTAAAAAATTTAATCACCGATGTAAATCCTTTTGTCGAAGTTATAACCCATGATGTGCTTCTTGATAGTTCAAATGTAGCTGAAGTTTTTGCGCCATGTTCTATCGTGTGTGAGGCATTTGATAATGTCGTAGGCAAAGCAATGATAGTAAACGAAGCCGGACTAAGCTTAAAAGATAAGCAGATAATTGGCGCATCAGGCATGGCTGGGCATTATAGCTCAAACCTCATAAAAACTATCAAATTTGCAAAAAACGTTCATATTTGTGGAGATCTTGTAAATGCCGCAAAGCATGGACAAGGACTAATGGCTCCAAGAGTCGCGATATGTGCTAATCACGAAGCAAACCTAGCCATCCGCCTTCTTATGGGTCTTGAAGCAAATTAATAAAGGCAAAATATGCAACAAAACAATACTTTAAAACTTGGAGATAAAGAATTTAGCTCAAGGTTTATTTTAGGCTCTGGCAAATACAGCCATGAGTTAATAACTGCTGCTATAAATGAAGCAAATGCGCAAATCATCACACTAGCGCTTCGCCGTGTAAATGAAAGCAAAGATAGAAATATACTTGATTTTATACCAAAAAATGTCACGCTCCTACCAAATACAAGCGGAGCTAGAAATGCCGAGGAGGCAGTGCGTATAGCTAGACTTTCACGTGAGCTTGGTTGTGGAAATTTTGTAAAGATAGAGATCATAACCGACTCAAAATACCTTTTCCCCGATAACTACGAAACTATAAAAGCGACTGAAATTTTGGCCAAAGAGGGTTTTGTTGTCATGCCTTATATGTATCCCGAGCTAAATTCGGCAAGAGCCATGATAAACAGCGGCGCAGCTTGTGTTATGCCTCTTGGCGCACCTATCGGATCAAATCAAGGCTTGGTTTTTAAAAATATCATTGAAATTTTAATAAACGAGGTAGAAGCTCCGATCATAGTTGATGCCGGTATCGGTCGCCCGTCTCAGGCTTGTGAGGCTATGGAACTTGGAGCAGCGGCAGTCATGGCAAATACCGCGATCGCAACTTCTAAAAACATAACCCTTATGGCAAGAGCGTTTAAAAACGCCATAAATGCCGGTCGTGAGGGCTATCTTGCAGGGCTTGGACGAGTAAAAGATAGCGCTAGTGCAAGCTCTCCATTGACGGGATTTTTAGAATAATGAAATTTAGTCAATTTAAAACCGACCACATGAAGCTTTTGCCGCATATGCAAAACATAGGCGATGAGATAATGAATGCCGTCTTAAAAGAGCGAGAGAGCTATAAGCCTGAAATTTATACCAAAGATGATGTCTTGGCTGCACTTGAGAGTAAAATTTGCACTTTAGAAAATTTAAAAGCGCTTTTAAGTCCTGCGGCGTCTGAATTTTTAGAGCAAATAGCCTTGCTTGCCATGAAAAAAACAAGGGAAAATTTTGGTATAAACGTTAGCGTTTTTACTCCGCTTTACATAGCAAATCACTGTGATAATCTCTGTGTTTATTGCGGATTTAACTCTAAAAACAATATACAAAGAGCTAAGTTAAGCGAGAGTGAGATCGAAGCTGAACTAAAAGAGATAGCAAAAACCGGGCTTGAAGACATCTTGATACTTACCGGCGAAAGCGAGACAAATTCCGATATAAACTACATCGCAAAAGCGTGCAAGATAGCAAAGAGGTATTTTAAGATAGTCGGAGTTGAAGTTTATCCTGTAAATTCGACCGATTACGCCCTACTTCACAAAAGCGGAGTAGACTATGTAACCGTTTTTCAAGAAACTTATAATCCTTCAAAATACGAAAAACTTCACCTTGCAGGAAATAAAAGGATTTTCCCATACAGGCTAAATGCGCAAGAAAGAGCTCTTATGGGAGGCATGAGAGGGGTTGGTTTTGCCGCTCTTTTAGGACTCGACGACTTTAGGTTAGACGCATTTTCTACAGCACTGCATGCTAGTTTGGTGCAGAAAAAATACCCTCATGCAGAGATCGCATTTTCAGTACCTAGACTTCGTCCTATCATAAACAACTCCAAGATCAATCCAAGAGATGTCCGTGAGCGCGAGCTTTTGCAAGTGATATGCGCTTATCGTATCTTTATGCCAAGCGCAAACATAACTATCTCAACTCGTGAGCGCGCTTTGTTTCGCGATAATGCCGTTAAAATCGCCGCAAACAAAATAAGCGCAGGAGTAAATGTCGGTATCGGCGCACACTCGGATAACAAAAAAGGCGATGAGCAGTTTGAGATAGAAGACTCTCGCTCGGTTGATGAAATTTGCGCCATGATAAGAGCTCAAGGACTTGAGCCTTTAATGAGCGAATACATCTATGTCTAAACTTCTTGCAATAAGCTCAATAGCTCTTTGCGAAGGGGATTTTTTAGATAAAATTTCAAATCTCTGCAAAGCCGGTGTAGATGAAATTTTACTTCGTGAAAAAGAACTTAACGAGAATGAATTTCGTTTGCTTGCTTTTAAGGTAGATGAAATTTGTAAGAAATTTAACACAAAACTCGTTATCAATCAATTTTTTAATATCGCGTGCGAGCTTGAGAGATCGTTTTGGATGAGTTCAAAACAACTCGAAACGCTTATAAATTTAAAAACCGATGAGTTTGAGCTTAACGTGCGAAATTTAGCCGAGCATAAAAAGCAAAATTTAAATGCTAAAATTTACGCTCCAGCTCATACTTTTAACGAAGCTCTTAACTCCTCTAAATTTGCAGATATTTTGGTCGCTTCTCATATATTTGCTACAAATTCCAAAGTAGGACTTGAGCCAAAAGGGGTTTGCTTTATTAAAGAACTAAAAGCTAAATTTGATAAAGAAATTTACGCTCTTGGTGGCATAAACGAAACAAACGCCAAAGATATCTTGAACGCCGGAGTGGATGGAATTTGCACCATGAGTTTAGCCATGAGATGTGAGGATGAGTTTAAATTTGTAAGGAATTTTAAACCTCTTTAAGAAAAGTCTATCTCAAAGAGGTTTTTAGTATGGTTTAAATTTGCTCTTTTAAAGCAACGACCCATTTATCTATGCGAGCTTCATACTCTTTATCGCCTTTTGTATCAAGCGCAAGTCCTATAAATTTGCCATTTATAAAAGCCGAAGAGCTATCAAATTTATAGCCGTCAAGTTCACTCTGTCCTATCAAAATAGCATCTTTGATGCAAGGTAAGAAATCAACCACTCCGCTTACAAAGCTATCAGCGTGTCTTTCTTGGTTGCCTACGGCTACTATCGCGACTTTTTTGCCTTTTAAATTTGCCTCTTTTAGTTCGCTTAACTTGTTTTTCCAGTCATCGTGCAGTTCGCCAAAACCATAGCTTGAACTAGCTAGGATCAAAATGTCTTGCTCTTCAAAGACAGCCTTAGTTGCTTCATTTACAGGCAAAACCTTGGCGTTTAGTTTCCCACCAAGATACTCGCATGCTTTTTTAGTATCGCCTTTGCCTGTTGCGTAAAAAATAGCTACTTTACTCATTTTATTCCTTTTGATAAATTTAGAGTATTTTACTCTTTTTTGTATTAAAGTTTAACTAATTCATCACTTCTTTTGCGTATTTTATCCCTAGATCATACGCTTTAGCATTTGCTTCTTGCACCTTTTTTGGCACGTGAGATAGCATACTTGCTTTTACAAGCTTGTTATCCAGGCAACCGCTCATTTGCACCGCAACTCCAAGCGCTACAACGCTTTGAGTGATGACGTTTTCAACTTCGTCTTTAGCGATAGAAATGATAGGAATTTCATAAATTTTCCATTTTTTTAAATCATCTTGGCTTGGTTTTACAAGATTTGGCTCTACGACTATGATACCGCCCTCTTTTACTCCGTCTTTAAAAAGATCATAACTTTTTTGTGCGGTTGCTAGCATAAAGTCTATCTCGCCTTCGTTCGCATAAGGGTATAAAATTTCATTTTCATCAAGGATGATATCAACCTTTGTCGGCCCTCCGCGAACTTGAGAAGTATATGTGGAAGCCTTTACACCATATCCACCGTCTTCTATCTTTGCTGCGGCTAAAATTTCACCAGCCATTATGACACCCTGCCCGCCGACACCGACAAATCTAAGTTGAGTTTTCATACTATCTCCTCAAAATTTATCTTTGTACCGTCTTTGGCGGCTGCGATAACTTTCGCATAGGCTTTTGAATACTCGGTTTTAGTTTCATCTTTATGTAAAACTCCGAGCGGAAAAAGTCCTTTTTGCTCATCTTCGCTCATTTGATCAAATTTGATTTTGTTTACACTTCTTTCTTTGATCCACTCAAGCATTTTTACGGCTTCGCCCATTTTATTTTTACGACCCAAATTTACATGACAGTTTGAAAATACATCAAAAAAACTATATCCGTCGTGCTTAAAGCCTTCAACAAAAAGTTTCGTAAGTCTTTCAGGCTCTATAACGCTTCCTCTTGCAACAAATGTTGCTCCGGCTGCGATGGCTAAATTTGTTGCGTTAAAGCTAGGGTCGATGTTGCCAAGTTGAGCTGTAGCCGTCCAAAATCCTCTTGGAGTAGTCGGGCTTGTTTGAGAATTTGTAAGTCCATAGATAAAGTTGTTTATAAGGATATGGTTAAGTCCGATGTTTCTTCTGCATCCATGTATGGTGTGGTTGCCGCCTATGGCAAGACCGTCTCCATCACCTGTTACAACAATAACATGCTTGTTTGGATTTGCTAGTTTTATACCTGTAGCATAAGCTATGGCGCGACCATGTGTAGTATGAATGGTATTACAATTTACATAGCTTGAAAATCTTCCGCTACAGCCTATGCCCGAAACAACACATACGTCATTCATGTCCCAGCCTAGCTGATCTATCGCCCTAATGACACTTTTTAAAATAACTCCATCCCCACAGCCCCAGCACCAAAGCGTAGGCATTTTATCAGTTCTTAAATAATTATCGTAATTAAATGCCATAGCACTCTCCTATCTTTGCTTCTATCTCACTTGGAGTGAGCGGTCTGCCGTTTGCTTTTAGTAATTTTTGTGTTTCTTTTTTTATGACTTTTTCGATCTCGCCACTGTATTGACCCAAATTTAGCTCGCAAACTAAAATTTTATCAAATTTGTCGGCAATTTCCTTTAATGCGTTTTTAGGCATCGGGAAAAGCGATATAGGTTTAAAAAGCCCTACTTTTAGTCCTTTTTGACGTAAATTTAGTATAGCTTGTTTGGCTGCAAGAGCGACACTTCCGTATGCAATGATACAAATTTGAGCGTCATCTAACATAAATTCTTCGCTTTGTTCTATCTTATCCGTGTGCAAATTTATTTTATTAAACAGCCTGTTTATATTATACTCAACGATATTTCCATCTTCCGTAGGAAAGCCAGTTTCTCCGTGATGAAGACCTGTGATATGATAGCGGTAGCCTTTAAAGAAAGGATTTAGCGTTGCAGGAGCGTCAAATTTAGCGGCATAAGGCTTGTATGAGCTTGGATCTCCTTTAAATTCATCTCTTTTGTAAATTTCAAGTTCGTAAATTTCAGGCAAACTTACCCTTGCCTGCATATGCGCTACCGTTTCGTCAAGAAGCAACATAACTGGTGTCATAAAACGTGCGGCTAGGTTAAACGCGTGGATAGTTTGAGTATAGCACTCAGCCAAACTCGAAGGCGCTAAAACTATCATATTAACATCGCCGTGAGTTGGGTTTTTAGCTTGTAAGACATCGCCTTGTGCCACACGAGTAGGAAGTCCCGTAGAAGGTCCGCCGCGCATAACGTTTACGATAACGATAGGAATTTCAGCTATAAAACCCAAGCCTATCTGCTCTGCTTTTAGAGAAATTCCGGGACCTGAGCTTGCTGTCATTGCTTTTGCACCGCTCATAGCCGCTCCAAGAGCCACAGATATACCCGCTATCTCATCTTCCATTTGTATAAATGTTCCGCCATTTTGCGGCAACAAAAGACTTAGTTCGTGTGCTATCTCACTGCTTGGGGTTATGGGATATCCGCCAAAAAAGTTACAACCGCACTCTATGGCAGCCATAGCTACGAGCGAATTTCCCGTTGATACTATCTCTCTCATCTACGCCTCCAGCTTTTGAAATTTATTTTCTTTTACCAAAAGTGCTCTTTCTTTGCTTTCTGGCGTAAGCTTGGCAAATTTATATCCTTTATCGGCAACATAAATCGCAAAATCAGGACAATGTAACTCACAGTCGCGACAACCTATACAAGACTCAGGATGAACTACTTCGATTATCTTACCAAGCACTGCAGAGATTTCTATACACATACCAAGAACTCCCGCGGGACAGTTGCTCACGCAGATATCGCAAGCCTTACACCTGCTTTCATCAACCCAAACGGGCACATCATCTCTTATGATCATAAAATTTTCCTTCATTATATATTTGTTTTAATTTTTCACCTATTTTGGCAGGATTTGTAACCGTATAAGCACCGACACTTTCAAGTATCTCAAATTTGGCTCTTGCGCTTGCGTTCTTTGAATTTATAATGGCTCCAGCATGTCCCATTTTACGCCCTTGCGGTGCACTGGCTCCTGCTATGAATGCAACAACCGGCTTTTTTAAATTTCTTATGATGTCTGCCGCGTTGCTCTCAAGTTCGCCACCGATCTCGCCTATCATAACGATAGCTTTTGTATCCTCGTCTTTGTCAAACTCTAGTAAGATTTCATCATAAGCCATACCGATAACAGCGTCTCCACCTATGCCAATCGCACTTGATATGCCAAAACCTTGGGCTTTTATCTGATTTGCGGCTTCATATGTTAGAGTGCCTGACTTGGAGATGATCCCGACATTTATCTTGTCTTTTTCAAAGACGCAACTAGGCATTATGCCAAGTTTACACTCGCCTGCGCTTATGATGCCCGGCGAATTTGGTCCGATTATCTTCATACCGCATTTTTTTGCGTAGGTTTTTGCCTCTAGCATATCAAGAACAGGCAGATGTTCTGTTATAACAACGCAAAGCCTTATGCCTGCATTTGCCGCCTCGATGATCGCATCTTTGCAAAAATTCGCAGGAACAAACACCATGCTAACATCAGCGCCAGTAGCCTCTTTTGCCTCTTTTACGGTGTTATAAATTTTAACCCCAAGATGGGTTTGCCCACCTTTAAAAGGGGTAACTCCGGCTAAAATTTGCGTGCCGTAGTCCAAACAGCTTTGAGTATGAAAGCTACCTTCCTTGCCCGTTATGCCTTGGACTATGACTTTTGTGTTTTTGTCTATAAATATACTCATGTCATAAGCTCGTTTCTTTGGCAAGTTTTACGGCTAGCTTTGCACCATCAAGCAAATTTTGACTTGCATGTAGCCCTTTTAAGGCGGACTCTTTTAACATTTGCATGGCTTCTTTTGCATTCGTGCCGTCAAGCCTAACAACCACAGGCACGTCTAGACCTATCTCTTTACATGCTTTTATCACACCAGAAGCGATACGGTCGCATCTTACTATGCCGCCAAAAATATTTACGAAAATCACCTTGACGTTTTTATCTTTTAAAATGAGCCTAAAAGCCTTTGCCACACCGTCACTTGTTGCACTTCCGCCAACGTCTAAAAAATTTGCCGCATCTGCGCCAAGCTCTTTTATGATATCCATAGTTGCCATCGCAAGCCCTGCACCGTTTACAACGCAACCAACACTTCCATTAAATTTTATGTAATTTAACTTTTGCTCTTTGGCTTCGTTTTCGCTTGGATCAGCTTGAGACGGATCACTTAGAGCTAAAATTTCAGGATGTCTAAAAAGAGCACTATCGTCAAAACTTATCTTTGCATCAAGCGCATAAATTTCATCATCTTGCGTTAAAACAAGCGGGTTTATCTCTATTAAATTTGCGTCTTTTTGAATATAAATTTGATATAGTTTTAAAATCGTTTCATGAAGTTTTAACGCTAGTTCTTTATTGATGTCAAGAAATACCACAAGCTCTTGAACGTGAAACAAGCAAAGCCCTATCTGCGGATCTATACTTATATTTTTTATAAGATGTGGACTTATTTGTGCAGCTTCTTCTATACTCATGCCGCCATTTTTTGAAACGATCAGGCTGATGCTCTCGTTGTTTCTATCAAATGTCAAACTTAGATAAATTTCTTGTTTAAATTTAATAGCCTCTTCGATGTAAATTTTTTCAACAAGCATTCCGTCTTTTGAAGTTTGCTTGGTTATAAGGCGAGTGTTTAGCATACTAGCCACCCACTCTAACGCCTCTTGTTTGTCTTTTGTTATCTTCACACCACCGCCAAGTCCACGACCACCTGCATGAATTTGCGCTTTTAGGACAAATTTATCTGTTTGCAAAACATCTAAAGCCTCTTTGGTCTCATTTAAATTTGCAACTAAAATACCGTTTGCGACATTTATGCCATAGTCTTTAAAGATCCGCTTGGCTTGGTATTCGTGAATGTTCATTATAAATTTTCTTTTAAGAAATTTATGTTCTTTCTGATCTCGTCCTGACTTGCGTTTAGCTCATCTAAGTCTTCTTGATCCAAATTTAGCTCTAAAATTTCGCCAACCCCGTTTTTGCTTAGTTTTACCAACCTACCGCAAGAAAGATCATCGTCTAAGATCACACTTGCGCTAACAATCTCGCCTTTTTGATCTTTTATCTCTTCACACATCTTTACAACAGCTGCCGCAGGAGCGTAATACGCCGAAGTTCCGAGTAGTTTTACTATCTTTGCTCCACCTGTTTTTGTCTCGTGTTTTAAGACTTCAAAGTTTTCTTTGTTTAAATTTACATTGATATTTTTATTGGATATGACCATTTTATCATTGTGCGCTCCAACAACTTTTGTTCTAAGCTCACTCATATCTTGTGATAAAATTTGAGCAAGCTCAAAACGACATCTTGCGCCGTCCAGCTCGCCAGCCATACCCAAAACACGACTTTTATCAAAGCCGCTAAACTTACGTGCAACCCAAACCATAACATCAAGCGGGTTTGTAACGACGATTATTATCGCATTTGGAGCAAATTTGGCGATATTTTCGGCGCTTGACTTTACTACTAGAGCGTTTTTAATAAGCAAGTCTTCTCTGCTTTGACCATCTTTTCTAGGGCTACCTGCCGTAACAACAACTATATCGCTGTTTTTAACTAGCTCAAAGTTATCCGCGCCGACGACTTTGGTTTTAGCACCAAACACACAGCTTGCTTGCGTTATGTCGATAGCCTTCGCCTTTGCAACATCATTAAAAATATCAACAAGTGCGATCTCATCACAAACCTCTCTCATGCAAAGAGCGTAAGCTATGCTTGCTCCGACATTTCCTGCTCCGATTATACTTATCTTCATTTTTTATCCTATTATTTTATTTAGTGTTTGACTAGGTCTCATGATATTAGAACTTTTTTGCTCATCCGGATAAAAATATCCACCAAAATCAACTCCATCCCCTTGAATTTCGCAAAGTTCATTTAAAATTTTAGCTTCGTTAGCTAGCAAATCATCTGCTAAATTTGTAAATTCTTTGCCAAGTTCACTATTTTTAAGCTCTTGCGCCCAGTAAAGGGCTAGATAGTAGTGGCTCGCTCTAGTGTCTGGATTTTTAACTCCCATTTGTGGTGATTTGTTATTTTTTAGGTATAAATTTACGGCACCATCTAGTGTTTTAGCTAAAATTTTAGCGTTTTTATTGCCTTTAGAATTAGCAAGATGTTCTAGCGAGGCTATGAGAGCTAGGTATTCGCCAAGACTATCCCAGATGAGATGGTTTTGCTCAATTAGCTCTTTTACTAGCACAGGTGCAGTTCCACCCGCTCCAGTCTCAAACATACCTCCTCCGCAAAGCAAAGGCACGACAGATAGCATTT
This sequence comes from Campylobacter sp. RM9328, assembly GCF_012978615.1. Classification (NCBI taxonomy): domain Bacteria; kingdom Pseudomonadati; phylum Campylobacterota; class Epsilonproteobacteria; order Campylobacterales; family Campylobacteraceae; genus Campylobacter; species Campylobacter sp. RM9328. The sequence continues at coordinate 41,694 of NZ_LIWF01000005.1, forward strand.
TTGAGCTAGTGCCAAGCTCTAGTATCGGGAAAAGATCAGTTAAATAGTCGCGCAAGACATTCCCTGTAACGCCTATAACATTTTTACCCTCTCTTATGATGTCAAGGCATTTCTCGCATGCTTTTTCATAGTTTAAAATTTCATACTTTACGCCTGCATTTTCAAATTTCAAAAGATCTATTTTTGATTTTAAATTTCTATCGTGCACTCTGTTTTCATCAAGCCAAAAAACTAGCGGTTCGCCTGTTATCTTGCCTCTATTTAAAGCTAGGTCTATCCAGCTTTTTATAGCATCATCTTTTGCTTGAGTCATGCGGAAGATATCGCCGCTTTGCACATTAAATTTAAATACCTCTTTATCGTCTTTATCAACTACGATAAATTCTCCATCATCTTTTGCAATGAAAGTCTTATCGTGACTGCCGTATTCTTCAGCTTTTTTAGCCATTAAACCGACATTTGAGACGCTTCCTATTTTGGTGACATCAAGTGAGCCTTTTTCTTTTAGGTTGTTTATGCAAGCTTGATAAAGAGTGGCGTAAGTTTTGTCGGGTATTATCGCTAAAGTTTCTTTTGGTTCGCCGTTTTTATCATACATTGTTCCAGAATTTCTTATCATGGCAGGCATTGAAGCGTCGATTATCGTATCGTTTGGAACGTGAAAATTCGTAACACCTTGTGCGCTATTTACCATCGCAACACTTGCCGATGAGGTAAAAATTTCATCAAATTTAGCTTTGATCCTGTTTTGTTCTGTCTCTTTTAGAGTTGAAATTTTAGCAAAGATATCTTTTAAACCGTTGTTTTCATTTATCTCTAGGCTTTTAAAAATTTCACCAAACTCATCAAATGCTTTATTAAAAAAGATCTTTATCGCATGACCAAATATAGCAGGATCGCTTACTTTCATCATCGTAGCTTTTAGATGTAAGCTTACCAGTAAGTCATCATCTTTTGCGCTTTTAAAGGCATCTTGATAAAATTTATCAAGCTTTTTTACACTCATAAAACTAGCATCGATTATCTCATCTTTTAAGATTTCAAGCTCTTTTAGTTTTGTCTTCTCACCATTTTTATTTATAAAATTTATTGTATAAACATCATCTTTTTTACTGATGACAGACTCTTCGTTGGCGTAAAAATCCCCATCTTGCATGTGTGCTACACGAGTTTTTACATTTTTATCCCACTCGCCCGTGGAGTGTGGATTTGCCCTTGCGTAGTCTTTTACCGCCTTTACACAGCGCCTGTCAGAGTTGCCTTGTCTAAGGACTGGATTAACCGCGCTTCCAATTATCTTTGCGTATTTTTTTGCTATCTCTTCATCTTCTTTTGTTTTTATCTCATTTGGATATAACGGTAGATCAAAGCCTTTGCTTCTAAGCTCGCTAATGGCAGCATTTAGTTGAGGAAGTGTTGCTGAAATATTTGGAAGTTTTATGATATTTGCGTCAGCACTCTTTGTAAGCTCTCCTAATAGCTCAAGAGCGTTTTCATGTTTATTAGCTAAAATATCACTAAATTCAGCCAGTATTCGTCCTGCTAAAGATATATCTTTTTGTGATATTTTTATGCCTGCCTTCGATAAAAAACTTTGCAAAATAGGCAATAACGAATAACTCGAAAACAACGGGGCTTCATCCGTCTTAGTCCAAATGATCTCACTCATATTTATTCCTTGGTTTTTTATAAATTTATCGTTTTTTTGTTAAAAAACAATTATAAAATAAAATTTTAAACACTACCTACCTATATTTTGATTATGTTCGGTTAAAGTTTTTGAAAATTTATGTTTTTTTGTTCTTTTATCTCTTACAAAATACAAATAATCACTACTTGCGGGGCTTATCGCCGCTTTTATCGCATTTATAGAAACTGAAGAAACCGGGCTTGGCGGAAGTCCGTCGTTTAGATATGTGTTAAATTTGCTCATGTCAGTGCGTATACGCTCCGGGGTTATCGTCTCATGAGAGTAGATACCATAGTTTAAAGTCCCGTCCATTTGTAGTCTCATGCCTTTTTTTAGGCGGTTGTAGATGACAGAGCTAACAAGAGGCATTTCGTCATTACTTGCTGCTTCTTTTTGGATAACTGAAGCGATGATTAAAAACTTAAACCATTTTTTTTCATCATATTCACCAAAAATTTTCATACTAAGGTCTTGATGTGCTTTTTTTGATGAATTTACAAGATAGTAAGCCAGGTGTCTTTCGCTGATGCCAAGCGGGATTTTATATGTATTTGGCATGATAAAGCCGTCAGGAAGTGGAGATATCGCGTTGTATTCGGCATTTAAAATCTGCTCGTTTAAGCCGAGCTCTTTTGAAATTTGGTTTAAAAATATCACAGTAGTTTCGCCTGGGATTAAAGTTATGTCCTTAAGAGCGGCTTTTGCTACTGTTAATTTACGTAAAAAATCAATCCTGCTTAACTTAGTGCTTTGCATATTTATCCAGCCTGATTGTGGTGATCCGATAAATATCAGTGCGTATTTGTCGATACTACTTAGGTTAAAGTTACGGTTAGATAAATAAGATATAATTTCACCAACACCGCCTTTTGGGACAAAAACGACTTCGCTTGTATTTATAGGACGTGTTAGATATATAAAAATACTTAGGAAAAATATAAGTATGGCATCAAAAAAAATAGCTAAATATGGGTTTTTTATAAAATTTTTAATCATCTTTGTTCTTTCTTTAGTCTTGCTCTTAAAATTTGGAATTAAGGTTGAAAACCTCGAATTTGACGAGCTTAGAATAGAACAATTATACATAAAACTCGATAAAAAACTGATACTTAGAGCAAAAGAATTAAAATTTCCTCAGCTAAAAGTGCAAAAAGAGGAAAAGACCTCAGGTAATTACCTAATCGATGTTACTCAAAGTGCCAAATGGCTTGATATACTTTTTCAAGAAATTTCACTTCACAGCTTAAAAATCGGAGACAATGAGCTTAAAATTTTATTTGAAAACAACTCCTTTTTTGTAGACAACAAGCATTTTGGTCTAGATGTTAAAATGCAAGAAAGAGAAGAAGCCGGGGTTGATAACTTTAACATATCAAACCTTGCTTTTAAGGACTTTAATGTAACCTTGTCTGGCTTTGGAAGTGCTGATATCAAAAAACAAAAATACGCATTTTCTGGAAGTTTTAATTCGTTTGAGATAAACGGAAGGATTGATTTTACGCTTGTAGATGGGATTTTAAGATATAAAGCTTATGACATTAAGGCAAATTCTTTGCGGGATTTTATGAATGATCTTGATTTGAAATTTAACTTAAACGAGGATGTTAAAAATTGGATCTACGGCTTTATTATCGCACAAGATTACAATATCAAAGAGTTAAATGGCAAGGTGGATTTAGAAAATTCGGAATTTTATCTAGATGATCTTAATGCCACAGCCGTTGCAAAAGGCCTAAAGGTAAAATTTGAAAAGAGCCTAGAGGCGGTTGATGTAAAAGAAGCGAGCATAAAACTTAAAAACTCAAATTTATACTTTGATCTTTTAGAGCCGGTATATAAAGGTCGCAAACTTGACGGCTCAAACCTTGTTATCTATAATATTTTTGACGAAAAAGAGGCTGGAATTTTACTTAATCTAAAAACTCGCTCAATGTATGATAGTGTTATAAATGATATTTTAAAAACTTATGATATAAAAATACCGATAAATCAAACAAGTGGAAAAATGGACGCCACACTATTGCTTGATATAAATTTCGATACGATAAACGTCATCGCAAATGGCGATTTTAACGCAACAAATGCGGGCATAGACATAGCGGGAGCGAAATTTAATGCTAAAAATGCCGACATAAAACTCATAAATACAGACATACTAAAGATCGATGCAAAGAATTTTGGTCTTGAGTTTTTTAACAGCGACGCAAGAGCGAACATAGACATCAATAAAAGTGTCGGCGATATAAGAGCAAATTTAAAAAACCTTGATCTTGGCTCAGATGATGCTAAAATTTTAAGCCTCAAAGATGAAAAAATACAAGCAAAGCTTGACTTTAGCGGAGATGATACAAAGCTTAATATATTAAATTTCGACCTAAATTTAAGTTTTGGCGATGAGAATAAAATACAAACAAACAACGCAAGTTTGATCAAACACTCGCCACTTTTAAACCAGATCGGCATAAGTGATTTTAGAGACTTTACGCTTACTACGAAGGATTTTAACACTCTAAACATAGACGCAAACGATCTTAAATTTAACCTGCCTTTTTATCATAAAGACGGTACTAAATACGAAGTAGACGACTTTAACATCGATGTAAACATACAAAAGCTTACCTCAAAAGGTCGCTCAAAAAGCGGACTTATCAAATTTAACACAAAACAAAGCGATGTAAATATCACAACGCAAAATCTCAATTTACAAATAGACACAAATGAAACAAACGATCAAGAGAGGCTTTACGCACTTAATTTATACGCAAAAAATGCCGACGTAACGATAAAAGATCTAAACAGAACACTTACGTTTGACAACTTGGAATTTTATGAGAAAGCCGACGAGATGATAATTAGAGGTTTTCCATCAAACGGGCGTTTTGGATTTGTCAAAAATAACCAAAAAATCGACCTTGACGCCACAGGGATAAGCGGTGAATTTGTTAATCAAATTTTTGGATTTAACAGCTTTGAGAGTGGAAATTTTAGGCTAAAGATACTTGGGGAAAGCAAGGATTTATTTAAGGGTGAGGCGAGATTTCACAGTGCTTACATTAAGGATTATATATTTTACCAACAGCTTTTAAGCTTTATAAACTCCGTTCCTGCGCTTTTAAGCTTTAAAACGCCTGATTTTAACGATAAAGGCTTTACGGTAAAAAGCGGTAAAATTTTATTTGAAAAAGATGGCTCTTTGATAAAATTTATAGCAATAGACATCGAAGGAAGCAGTGCCGATATCGCAGGAAAAGGCACGATAGATCTTGAAAGTAAGGTGATAAATATCGATCTTGAGCTTAAGATACTAAAAGACGCAAGTAATATCATCGATAAAATTCCTGTAGTCAATCAAATCATACTTGGCAAAGAACGCTCGTTTTCAACGCTCATCACCATTCGCGGAACAACGCAAAAGCCGGAGTATTCAACTCAAATTTTACAAGACGCTTTGCTTTCCCCGTTTAATATCATAAAAAATATTATAGAGGCTCCGTTTTTGATTTTTGATTGATTGTTAAGTGTAGTTTAATTTTAAGAATAATACATAAAATTTTATGTATTATTCCATTTTTAGTTGCATGAGCATCATGTCTTCGCCGTCTATAACATCAAGCTCGTTTGAGCCGCAATTTGGGCATAAAAATTCATTTTTATCAAGCTCATTTTCCTTGTTGCAGCTTTTGCATTTTATGATTATATTTTGCAAATTTATAGTAAGCTTGGCGCTATCACATATACTTCCTGCTTTGCAAACATCAAACGCACTTTGTAGATAATGTGGCTCAACTCCGCTTAAACGCCCTATTTTGATGATGATTTCATTAACTTTTTTTGCACCGTTTTTTTTGGCATTTTGCTCGCAAAGAGTGAGTAAATTTTGAGCGATACTTAGTTCGTGCATTAACAGATCCTTGGCAAAAGCTCGCCTTTTGGAGGCTCTAAAAATCTACGTGATTTATAAGCGTTTTCTATAATAACCCTTGAGTTTTTACTATCTAAAATTTCACCTATCTCACTTGCATTTTGGTCAAATTCTTTTAAAATTTTAAGCGCCAAAGGTGCGTCTTCTTCGCTTACGGCAAGGACAAAAGTCCCTTCGTTTGCAAGCTCGTAAGGTTCAAATCCAAATAACTCGCATATCCCCGTAACTTCATCGCTTACTTTTATCTTTTCTTCAAAAACCAAGATGTCAAGGTTGCTAAATTTCGACCACTCGTTTAAAACTGCGCTCAAGCCGCCTCTTGTGGCGTCCCTCATGCAAAGCGGTTTTATGCCGTTTTTTACAAGCTCCAAAACAACACTGTTTAAACTTTTGCAATCACTTTTTAACGCAGAACTTAGCTCAAATTCTTCTCTGCTTGCAAGTATAACGCCACCATGTCTTCCGATATCTCCCGATAACAAAACTTTAGCCTTTGGACGCAAGCTTTTAAGCTCTACATTGTCGCAGATTATTTCGCCGATCCCTGATGTGTTGATAAAAATTTTATCACACTTTCCTCTTGGCACAACCTTTGTATCCCCGCAAACAACCTTTACACCGTCATTTTTACAAATTTCTGCTAGCGAGGTTAAAATTTGCTTTAGCTCATCTATCTCAAGCCCCTCTTCGATGATTAACGAGCAACTTAGATACTTTGCTTTAGCTCCAACCATTGCAAGGTCATTTATGGTGCCGCAAGCTGCGATCTTGCCGATGTCTCCACCGTTAAAAAATATAGGAGTGACCACAAAACTATCGGTGCTAAAGGCACATTTTGAGTTTAAATTTAAGATAGCCGAGTCGTTACTTTGTGATAAAATTTCATTATCAAAAATTTTAAAAATAGTTTCATTTATAAGCGAGTTCATCTCCTCGCCACCACCACCGTGGCTAAGCATTATCTTCATGAAATCCTCTTTGCGTATTTAAAATATGCCGCACAAGCACCCTCGCTTGAAACCATGCAAGAGCCTATTGGATTTTGCGGGGTGCACGCTTTTGCAAAGACTTTGCATTCAAACGGTTTTGCTTGTCCGCGTAAAATTTTACCGCATATGCAGGCCTTGCTCTCGCCTTTGCTTTCTACATTACAGTCAAATTTCTGCCTTGCATCAAGGTGTGCATACTCATCTCGTAGTCTCACACCACTATCTTTTATCACGCCAAGTCCTCGCCACTCAAAGTCACATGGGATAAAGTATTTTGCGATTAGCTCTTTTGCTTTTAAATTTCCGTCTTTGCTAACGACACGTTCGTATTCGTTATAGACCTCATGAGTGCCTAAATTTTGCTGTCTTACTAAATTTAAGACACTAGCCATGATATCAAGTGGCTCAAATCCGCTAATAGCAATCGGTCTTGCAAACTCCTCGCTAAGCTCTTTATAAATTTCACTTCCAGTTATAACACTTACGTGGCTAGGTCCTAAAAATGCATCTATATTGACATTTTCATCTTGCATGATAGCTCGAACCGGAGCGGGAACTGTGACGTGATTTATATGAAAGTATAAATTTTTAATACCCTGCTCTATAGTTTTTTCAACCAGATTTGCGCTCATTGGAGTTGTGGTTTCAAAACCTATTGCAAAAAATATTACATTTTTATCAGGGTTTTGTTTGGCGATTTTAAGAGCGTCAAGCGGTGTGTAAAGCGCGCGTATATCATGCCCTTGAGCTCTTAACTTTTGCAAGCTTGTATATGAGCCTGGCACCCTAAGCATATCGGCTAAGGTGCAAAACACCACACCCTCAAGCGCTGCTAATTTACAGGCTTCGTCTATGCGCGAGCGTGGCATAACACAAACCGGGCAACCCGGACCGTGGATAAAATTTATATTTTTGCCAACTAGATCAGGCAAGGCAAATTTCATAATAGAGTGCGTATGTCCACCGCAAATTTCCATGATATTTAGCGGTTTTTTACTTTCTTTTTTTATTAACGAACTAAGAGTTAAGATAAGTTCTTTATCGCGAAAATCATTTATCAGATCCATCAAAATCCCTTAGTCCCATGTCGCCATCATAGCTGTCTATCACGCCGCTTTTCATGTCTTTGGCTATTTGTTTATAAATTTGTATACTTTCTTGAGCGATCTTTGTGTCTATCTTTTCCATTGCGTATCCGACATGGATTAGGACGTATTCACCAGGGCTTACCGGCTCTGCGATTAGATCAAGACTAACTCTTCTTTGAACGCCAAGCGTCTCAACTAGTGCTACATTATCGCTATCTATCTCGATAACTTTTGATGGTATAGAAAGGCACATTATCTCATCTCTTTTTTAAATTTTAGATACTCAACCCACTTTTGGATACCTTCGCCTGTTTTGCTATCTATCTCGATAATGTCGATTTTGGGATTAAGTTTTCTTGCGTCTTTTTTTACCCTTTCTATATCAAAGTCAAAATAAGGAAGAAGTGAAATTTTACTTATCAAAAGCACATCTGCCGCGCGAAACATTACAGGGTACTTACTTACTTTATCGTCGCCTTCAGGCACTGATATAAGCACTGCGTTAAAATGCGAGCCTACATCATAACTAGCAGGGCAGACTAAATTTCCGACATTTTCTATAAACACCATATCAAGCTCATTTAAAGGCAGATGATGAAGTCCTTCATGTACCATAAAAGCGTCCAAATGGCATGTTTGACCGGTGGTTATCTGGTGAGCCTTACCGCCTGCAAGCACTACACGATCCGCATCTTGGTTAGTTTCTAAGTCGCCCTCGACTACGCCGATTTTGATGTTTGAATTTTTTATAGTAGCTTCTAAAAGAGTGGTTTTACCAGCCCCTGGTGAACTCATTAAATTTACGCATAAAATTTTATGCTCGTCAAGATGAGCTCTATTGTGCTCTGCCTCGGCATCATTTGCCGATAAAATTTTTTCTATAACATCTATCGTTTTGCTTTCATTTAACACCGGATGTGCATGCGAGTGCTCGTGTTCGTGGGCTTTTTTGTCAGTATGAGATAAAATTCCGTCATGAGAATGCGAGTGAGTATGTTTTGTACCGTCCGTATGAGTATGCTCGTGTGAGTGACCAGGCAGCGAGCAACCGCAATCTTTACACATTTTTAGCTCCTTAAATATTAATTTTATAAGTTTAACTCTTTGATTATTAGATAAAGCTTAAATTTAAATTTTAAATTTTTAGAAGAAAAAATGTAGTAAAATTTATGAAATTTTAACTTGACTGTAAATTTTAGAAGCATAAAATTTCATAAATTTAAATACTAAAATAACCTACCACTATAAATTTATATTTTAATTAAAAATATTAAGTGTTATCAGGTGTGCGGAACGGCTGCTTTTGTAAGTTCGGCAAATTTAACACCTTTTAGTCCTGATATCCTATCGCTAAAACGCTTTATTTTATCAGCTTCACCGCGTAAAACAAGCGTCTCAAGACAGTTGTGATGATCTATATGAATGTGTGTTGTGCAGACGATTTTTATATCAGCATCATGTTCAAGCTCTAACATCTTAACAACAAGCTCATTTTGATGATGTGTGTAAATGACCGTTAAAACACCTACAAGTTCGCCACTTGAAGTCTCCCAACTATCTTTTACCATCTTTTCTCTTATGAGATCTCGTGTCAGTTCGCTTCTTGAAGCATATCCTTGCTCTGCGATCTTTTTGTCAAGTTCGTCCAGAAGCGATTTAGGTAAAGAAACGCTAAATCTAATTATCTCATCCATGTTAGCCCCCTTAACTTAAACTTATGTTATTATAAAACTTTAAAGCTTAAATTTTAGATAAAAGATAATAAATTTGACCCAAAGCTATATTTGTATCGTTATCACAAAATTTAGAACAGTGATAAAAATTTATATTTTTATCTTTTAAATTCCTAATCACACGTGATAAAAGTGTAGAATTTTGAAATACTCCTCCAGAAAGCAAGACATCTTTTTTGCCTTCTTTAGATACTTGAGTTACTAGATCTGCGATAGCATTAATAAAGCCAGTAACTGCGTGCCTTGCGTCATCTTTTAGAGCCGATTTAAAGGCATTTTTAAAATTTATAACACCATTTTTTATCTCAAATTTATAAGAATAGTCCAAACTTTCATCATAAAATTTATCAAGCTCCATACCGCTTTGGGCTTCGTAACTTATACTTTCTAAACCCAAGATAACGCTTGCAAATGCGTCAAACACGCGGCCTAAAGAGCTAGTGTGTATATTGGTAACATTATGCGCTGATTTTAGTGCCAAAAGCCTTTTTGCGTCAAATTTTGATAAAAATTCTCTCGCTTCATCTTCAAGATCGTATTTTAATATGATAGAGTAAGCGATTTGATAGATGTTTTTTATGCTATTTTCGCCACCTATTAGTTTAAATTCATCAAAACAATAAAGCCTTTTATAGCCGTTTTGATCTATTTTTAATACCTCTCCACCCCAAATTTTACCATCCTCACCATATCCTGTACCATCAAAACAAAAGCCGATGTATTCGCCATCTTTTGGTAAATTATGCTCAAACATAACAGCTAAAAGATGTGCATAATGATGCTGGATGGCACTTAAAGTAAATCCCTGCTCTTTAGCCCATTTTGTATTTAAAAAATGCGGGTGAAGGTCGCAAATCACGTGATCAAATTTAAGCTCGTAGGTTTTAACAAAAAGGTTTAAAACATTTAAAAATCTATCAAAAGTAGCTACATTTTTAAGATCTCCAATGTATGGGCTTATCATAATTTGCCCGTTATGATAGATGGCAAATTGATTTTTGAGTTCGGCACCAAGGGCTAAAAATGTCCCTTTTTTGTTGAAATTTGAATGAAAAAAGTATGGATTAAGCCCGCGCGAAGTGCGTGTAAAATTTATCTCCTCTTGAACCGCAAAAGCGATACTATCGTCACTGGGAGAGTAAATTTGCCTATCGTGGTCAAGATAAAAATCAATCACATCGCCAAGCTTATAAAGTAGCTCTGCTTCGTTATATATCACCGGCTCACCGGAGATATTTGCGCTAGTTGCCACGATATTTGTATCAAGGTATTCAAAAAGTGCTAAATGGATACCGCTAAATGCTAGCATAATGCCAAGACGGTTTAAATTTGGCGCGATACTTGGCGCTAAAGTGCTGTTTGGCTTTGCTTTTAAAAGCACGATCGGCTTTAAAATTGAAGTTAAAAGCTCCTCTTCCTTACTTGAAATTTCAGCCAGTTCTTTAGCGTTTTGCAAATTTTTACACATTATAGCAAACGGCTTGTGCGGGCGATGTTTGCGAAGTCTAAGCGCATTTATCGCATTTTGATTATGCGCGTCGCAAACTAGATGAAAGCCGCCAAGTCCTTTTATGGCTAAAATTTTACCATCTTTTATAAGCTGCGTGGCTTGTTTTATCGAGTCTTCGTTTTGGGTTAAAATTTTACCGACTTTATCTTTTAACATAAGCTTAGGACCGCATTTTGGACATGAGATGGGCTGTGCGTGATAGCGACGATCGAGTGGATTTTTATACTCACTCTCGCAACTTTCACACATATTAAATTCATTCATGGTTGTGTTTATACGATCATATGGCAGGGATTTTATGATAGAAAATCTCGGACCGCAATTCGTGCAGTTTATAAATGGATATAGATAGCGAGGATTTGACCGATCATAAAACTCTCGTTCGCACTCTTTGCAAATAGCAAAATCAGGTAGTATGGCAGCTGCTTTTTGGGCTGATCTAGAAGCAATGATGTTTAGCTCGTCAAAGACTTTATCGCCTTTAAATTTCCTTAGCTCATCTATCCTAGCAAGCGGCACTAGCTCAGCAAATAGTGCCTTTTCAAATGATAATAGCGCCTTTTCTTTTCCATAAAGGCTTAGCTTTACACCTTCGTCGTCATTGTAAATTTCACCCTTTAGTCCATACCTGATCGCTAGTGAATACACAAATGGTCTAAAACCAACACCCTGAACTAAACCTGAAATTTCAAAATTATAATTTATCATTTGAAATTTATAACAAAAATTTAATAAATTCGGGCTTTACAGTGATATTTTAATGCCCAAACTGCTAAAATCAAGCTTAAAATTTGGCTCAAATTCGCGCTTAAATGTTTTTAATACAGCTTCTTCTTTAAATAAATCTCCGCTAAATTTCACGGTTTTTATATCAAATTCATCCGCTTTTTCAAGTATGAAATTTGCTAAAAAGCCAGCCAGTGAACTTACCACACCATAGCTTATGTTGCCCTCTTGCGCTCCGGCTAGCATAAAACTCATGGTGCTTCTTATAAATTTAGCCACATCAAAAACACCGTCTTTAACCTTACAATCTATCAAAACGCCTCTATTTGCACCAAAGTTAAAGGCGTTTAATAGCAGCCTTTCTCCTGCTTGTTTTAAATTTGGACTAAAATTTAACACCTTTGCACTCATGCAAAACAGTGAGTAAAAATTTGCATTTAGGTTTAAATTTTCGCTTGGTAAAACATAAGTTTTTGCAAAATTTTCAAGCAACCTTTCTCCGCCATCAAGCCCTTTTATCTCCTTAAAAATTTCGTCAAAACTTATAAAATTTGGTATAAAAAGTAGCGGTATCTTATCATTTTTACGCACTAAAAATATACCGTCGGCACTATTTTTGTTTAAATTTAACTCAAAATAATCACTCTCTAGCTCTTCTTTTGAACTGCTATCGTAAACCAAGCTTTCTTTATCAAAAAGGCAAAATTTCAAAATAGAATTTTTGCCTAAATTTCTAACTCCGATAAAATTTATCTTATCATTATAAAGTTTATCGCAAAGAGCAAAGATAAAAAAATCCTGTGGTAATTTAACATTTGCCGTAGTTTGAATTTGAGGGTGTTTTTGCTTAAAAAGCGCATTTGTTTTTAGTCTTAACATCGGCTTTTCAAAGCTAGCAAGTGCCGTTATCTCGCGCTCATTAAAAGCAAAGATGTTTAAAAGCGCTTTTGAATTAGTTGGCATGATAAAGTCAAATTTATCAAAGCTATGTAGGATCTCTACTTCAAATTCACTAGAGCTGCTCTTAAATTTCACTACCTCTCCATCTTTTATCTTTTTAGCGCACTGCCCTAAAAGGAGGTTAAAATTGTCTTCGCAAATTTTTTGATCAAGTACAGAAATTTTACTTAAAACACCAAATTCATTTTTGCAAATTTGTCCGTTTTGTTTAAAATTTAGCTCTTGAAGCGGGGTTAGAGCTGGCAAATCACACTCCAAGTGCACATCTTTATCGCTTTTGTCGTTTGGCATGCTTGCTTCATAAACTCTAAAGCCTTTTATAAAAAGCGAACTTGGTAAATTTATGCAAAGTTTGTCACTAAATTTAGAAAGTTCACTCTCGTTTGCACTAATAAAAAGCGTAAGTCCTTCGCTATCTTTTACTACTTTATGAGGTAAATTTTTAGCCGTTTGTCTTAGGATGATCTCAAACCAAACAAGCTCTTTTATCCATAAAAATTCAAAAGCTAGAACCATAAAAACCTTTCTTCTTATACTCATTTGCTATATCTTGTATGCTAAGATTATCTATCTTTTCATACTCAAATCCGCATTTTAAAAGATAGTTTAAAAGTGCGTTTAAAGCGACATTTGCGCCATTTATCAGTTGGCTTGAGAGTTCAAAACTCATGGGCTCTATCCGCTTTGGGATAAGTCCTAAAATTTTAACCTCAGGTCTATCACCTAAAATGTCCATATATGCTAATGTTTGCTTCATCTCGACTTCATGTGCAGATCCGTCAAAATTTATAAATTCAGGGATATTTTCATAGTCAAAGAAGTAAATTTCGCCTACTTTTGAGTCGTTAGCCTCTATACAATCAACCATCACTATACTATCAAATTCCGAAATAACGGGAGTTAGCGCCATGGCTAACGTCCCGCCGTCTATAAATTCAAGCAAATGCTCCTTGCTTGTAAAGCGGTAGTTTCTCTCTACCCACTTTATAAAATGCACTCCAAAGCCCTCATCGCCAAACATAACGTTTCCGATACCAAGAAGCAGAAATTTCATCTTTATTCTTTTACGAATTTATATCCGCTAACTATCGCATCCATGGCTCCGTTTTTGCCTTTAACGGCATTAAATACAGCCATATAGACATGAATGGGCACAAATATCATGATAACCCACATACAAATTCGATGTATCGTTCTAACATTTGCCAAACCACCCATCATCTCCTCAAGCCATCTAGCAATGTCATATATAGCGCCACCAAGTCCTTCGTGATAAACGTGAGCGTAAAGCACAAGGCCACTAACGCATATAAGAGCCAAAACAACATAAAAGAAAAAATAAGACGCAAACTGAAGCGGGTTGTAAACACCTTTTAGATGAGGATGTTTGCCTAAAAACAGATAGTATTTGATCTGCGAGAACCAAATTTTTGGATTTAAAAAGTCAAAAACACTTCTTAACTCCTTTCTACTATGTTTGTCAAATATAAATAGATAAACTTTAAATATAAAGCACGCTATCAAAATAAACCCAGCAACCTGATGGGCGGCTCTCCATTTTGCGTTTAAAAACAGCGTAGGTTCTGCCGAAATTTCAGGCGCTATAAATACATAAGAGATGTAAAACCCGCTAAAAATCAAAAACGCTATCGCAATAGCTCTAATCCAATGCGTAAGTCTAACTCCTATGCTAAATTCATACTCTGCTTTTCTCATGGCTTATCCTTTTAGATTTGCATCTATCTTATACTCGCCAAGTTTTGCCCCCTTTGTGTCCATCACATGAACGGCACAAGCTATACAAGGGTCGTATGAGTGAATTTTACGCACGATCTCAAGTGGCTGTGTAACATCGGCTATCTTTAAACCGATCAAACACGCCTCATACGATCCCATTTGACCTTTGGCATCTTTTGGAGAGGCGTTCCATGTGCTAGGAACTACAGCTTGCCAGTTGGTTATGACGCCATCTTTTATGCGACACCAGTGACTTAGCGTTCCGCGTGGCACATGACCCATGTATCTGCCTTTATACTCTTTGTTTTTGTCTATAGAGTATTTAGCACATGTCTCACGGTCGGTTTTTAAATTTTCTATGAGGTTATTAAAGGCCGTAATAGTGTTATCGGTTATGATTTTAGCTTCAAGCATCCTTGTTGCAGTTCTACCAAGTGTTGATAAAACAGCACTTAAAGGAAGTCCCGTGTCTTTTAAAAATTTATCCACCACAGGCACTACGTATTTGTTTCCTTTTGCGTAATTAACTACGATATTTGCCAAAGGACCTACTTGCAGAGATTCTCCGCCGTATCTAGGCGCTTTTATCCAGCTATATTTACCTTTTGTGTTAAATAATTTAGAATGAACCATCCTACCGTCTTCGCCAATACTTTCACCATCAATTAAACCTGTGTATTTTGGATCGGTTTTGCCATCATACGGATGAAGTGCTTTGTCATCTTCATACCAAGCATGTGTGGCTTCTTCAGTTATAAGGCTCTCATCAACATCATAAACCTTGCTTAGATCGCCGTTTTTAATGATACCGCTTTCAAACAACCACTCGTTTGCGCCTATTTGAAATTCTTTAAATGTGTAAAGATTTGATACACCGATATCATTTAGCACGCTAGGCTCGTTCGCATAGGCTTTTGCCGCCATAACTAAGTCCGGATAGTAAGCACGATTAACAAATTCCTGGATCTCTTTTAGTTTTGTTAGATATTCGCCTAGTCTTGCGGGGCTTTCGATATCCATAACGCAAGTTACACCGCCTACGGTTAAGCTTTGCGGATGTGGGTTTTTACCGCCAAATATCGCCATAAGTTGCGCTGCGGTGCGTTGAATTCTTAAGCATTCAAGATAGTGCGAAAGAGCTATTAAATTTTCTTCAGGACTTAGTTTGTAAGTGCTATGTCCAAAATACGCATTTGCAAATGGTCCAAGGTTACCTTTAGCTGCAAATTCCCCTACTCTTTTTTGAACTTCTTTAAGCTTATCCTCCCCGCACGCATACGGTAGGTCTGTAAATTTAAACGCAACTTCGCTTGCTTTTTTAGGATCAGCGCTAAGAGCTGATATAACATCAACCCAGTCAAGCCCATGCAAGTGATAAAAATGAACGATATGGTCATGCACAAAAAGCGCTGCATTCATAAGAGTTCTTGTTAGTTGGGCATTTAAAGGAGGCGTTATACTAAGTGCGTTTTCAACCGCGATAATACCTGCTTTATAGTGAGAATACGTGCAAACGCCACAAATTCTTTGAGTAAAAAACCCAACGTCTCTGGGATCACGTCCTTTTACTATCTGCTCTATACCACGCCAAAGTGTCGATCCAGAATACGCCTCTTTCACGACGTTATTATCATCAACAACAACCTCTACGCGCAAGTGCCCCTCTATCCTAGTTATAGGATCTATGACAATCTTTCTTTTACTCATCGTTATCTCCTTTTTTCATAGCGGCTATTGCTGCGTGCGCTGCTATGCCAACGGCTGTTAGAGCTAAAATTCCAACTCCGATTTTATCGCTTACGGCGTCAGACCCAATACCAAACGGAGTGTTGTATAATCTATCTGCCATTGGCTCTTCAAACGGCCCCATAGTATCCCAAAAGTCAGGCTCACTGCAACCTATACAGCCATGTCCTGCCTGGATAGGCCATGATGTATGAGAGTTAAAGCGCTCGCGTGAACAGTTATTAAAAGTATATGGTCCTTTACAACCTACCTTGTATAGACAAAAGCCCTGTTTAGCACCTTCGTCACCAAAGCTTTGCACAAACTCGCCGGCATCAAAGTGTCCGCGTCTTTCACAAAGGTCATGAATTCTAAGTCCATAAGCCCATTTTGGTCTGTTGTAAACATCAAGAGCAGGAAGAGTGCCAAATAATATAAAATGAAGCAGTGTTCCTACGATATTTTTCTCGCTTGGAGGACAGCCGGGGACGTTTATAACTTGTTTTGAAGTGATAACGCTTAGCGCTTTTGAGTTGCTTGGATTTGGATGTGCGGCTTGAATTCCTCCAAAACTAGAGCAAGTTCCTATACTAAATATAGCCGCCGCATTTTCACAGGCATTTTGAGCTATCTGCTTACCCGTATGACCTTCGGCGCCTATCGTTAGATAGTATTCGGTAGCTCCGGTTGGGATAGCACCCTCCACCATCAAAATATAGCGGTTTTTATACTTTTTAATGGCATCGTGCAAATTTCTTTCAGCTTGATGACCTGCCGCGGCCATTAGGGTTTCATGATACTCAAGGCTAATATAGTCAAAAATAAGACTATCTATAGTTGGAGTATCACTCCTAAGAAGGCTTTCTGAGCAACCCGTGCACTCGGCCATATGAAGCCAAATCACGGGCAGTCT
Source organism: Campylobacter sp. RM9328 (assembly GCF_012978615.1). Lineage (NCBI taxonomy): Bacteria > Pseudomonadati > Campylobacterota > Epsilonproteobacteria > Campylobacterales > Campylobacteraceae > Campylobacter > Campylobacter sp. RM9328. The sequence continues at coordinate 58,687 of NZ_LIWF01000005.1, forward strand.
ATCACTAAGCTCGGCAGCTTTTGCAATACTTGGCGCAAAACTTGAAGGAAGTGCCATAAATGCGCTCATCGCACCTGCCCACTTCATGAAATCACGCCTAGAAAAACCTTTTTCTTTTAAACGTTTAGCAATAGAACCTTCTTGATTGATTCTTGGAATTTTAGAAAGTTCGAGCAATCTTTTGTTAATCCTTACAAGGACGTCATTCTCGGTCATTTTTACTCCTTTTATATAATGAGATAAAACTAACTGTGAAATATTACACATAGTTTTACTAAAAGGTTATTAAAAATTTTATTAGAGATAATATTTAAGAGAGGATTTATTAATATTTATTTTATGTTAATATTATTTTTTAGCATATTGTAAAGGGCTGCCGCAACAGCCCTAAAATTCACTATTTCTTGGTAATTAAAATTTCATTTGCATTTGCTGAAATTTCTATCTCATCGCCACTTTCAAGCTCGTCTTTGAGTATCATTTCGGCAACATTATCTTCAACAAGCTCATACAGTGCGCGTCTTAGCGGTCTAGCGCCATAAACCGGGTCAAAACCGGCACTTGCGATAAATTTAGCCGCACTTATATCCAAATTTGCTTTTATATCGCGCTCGCCAAGTCTGTTTTGAAATTCTTTAAACATGATTTGCACGATACTTACAAGCCCATCTTCAGTTAGCGGATTAAAAATTATCATATCATCCAGGCGATTTAAAAATTCAGGCTTAAAGTAGTTTTTAAGCTCGTTTTTAACGGCTTTTTCTCGCTCTTCTCCCTCAAGATCCATGATAAAATTTGAAGCGATATTTGAGGTTAGGATAATGATAGTATTTTTAAAATCCACCGTAACACCTTTGTTATCGGTTGCTCGCCCATCGTCTAATATCCCAAGCAAGATATTAAACACATCTTTATGAGCCTTTTCTATCTCATCAAACAAGATCACGCTATAAGGACGACGTCTAACCGCTTCTGTTAGTTGTCCGCCCTCGTCGTATCCGACATATCCGGGAGGTGCGCCAAGTAGCCTTGAGACGCTATGCTTTTCCATGTATTCGCTCATATCAAAACGTATAAGCGCCTTTTCATCGTCGAACAAAAATTTAGCAAGTGCCTTTGCCGACTGCGTTTTACCAACTCCCGTAGGACCTAAAAACAAGAACGACCCAATAGGCCTTGAACCTTCATTTAGCCCTGCTTTGTTACGTTTTATGGCACGTGAAAGCGCGTGCAAGGCAGCGTCTTGACCTATAACGCTTTTTTGCAAATGCTCTTCTATTTGTAGATATTTTTGTTTTTCGCTAGCTAGCATTTTTGAAACAGCTATGCCTGTCCATTTGCTCAAAATTCCAGCAACAAGCTCTTCGTCTACTTGATTTTTAAGAAGCACGCCCTCTTTTTTCATGCTTTCCCATTTGCTTTCAAGCTCTTTTTGCTTGTTTGTTTCCTCTAAAATTTTGCCGTATTCTATCTCGGCTGCTTTTTGAAATTCTCCGTTTCGTCTTGCGATCTCGGCTTCATTTTTTAGACTATCGATCTGTTTTTTAGCATTTGAAATTCCGTTAAACACAGCCTTTTCATTTTCAAATTTTATATCTAAACTTTGTTTTTGCTCGTTTAAATTTGCGATCTCTTTTTCTATCTGCTCCAAACGAGCCGAATTTTTAGCCTCATCTTCCATTTTTAATGCTTCTTTTTCAACGGCAAGAGTTGAAATTTCACGCTTTACATGTGCTAACTCGTATGGTTCGCTTTCTATTTGCATTTTTAGCTCAGCCGCCGCTTCATCTATAAGGTCGATGGCTTTATCAGGCAAAAATCGGTTTGATATATAGCGATCGCTCAACTTTGCAGCTGCCACAAGCGCACTGTCAGTTATAGTTACACTATGATGGACTTCAAGTCTAGCTTTTATACCTCTTAAAATTTGCAAGGCCTCATTTACACTTGGCTCTTTTACGTCGATAGGCTGAAAACGACGTTGTAACGCCGCATCTTTTTCAAAATACTTACGATACTCTTTTAGCGTAGTTGCACCAACTGCGTGAAGTTCACCACGCGCTAAAGCCGGTTTTAGGATATTTGCCGCATCCATACTACCCTCGCTTGCACCAGCTCCTACGATGGTGTGAATTTCATCGATAAAAAGTATGATGTTTTCAGCCTTTTTAACCTCTTCTATAACGGCTTTTAATCTATCTTCAAATTCGCCGCGGTATTTTGCACCGGCGATTAACGCACTCATATCAAGAGCTATCACGCGTTTGTTTTGCAAACTTACAGGCACGTCTTTAGCGACTATCTTTTGAGCTAAGCCCTCAACTATTGCCGTTTTACCAACACCCGGCTCACCAAGTAAGATAGGGTTGTTTTTGCTTTTTCTTATTAAAATTTGCATCATCCTTGTTATTTCTTCATCACGACCGATAACCGGATCAAGTGCGCCCTCAAGAGCTTTCTTGCAAAGATCAACCCCGTATTTTTCTAAACTATCAAGTGTTTCGTCACTAGTTTGGGTATCTATCTTGCGACCTGCACGAATGGCTTCTAAATTTTTCTTTATCTCTAAAATATCGCAAAATTTAGACAAAATTCCTTTGATCGGTTCAACGTCTAAATTTGCCATTATCCACGTATCTACTGCCACAAAGCTATCTCCAAGGCTAGTCATAAGCCCTTTTGCACTCTCAAGAGAGTTTATCATATCACGTGAAATTTGGATATTTTCACGGCTTACGTTTGAGCTTGTAGGCAATGATGAAATAATGCTTTTTATCTCAAGCTCCACGGCTTCTTTTGAGATAGACATTTTGTTAAAAACTTGGTTTAAGATCGAACCACTATCCGTAACCAATCCCCAAAAAAGATGCAGTGGCACAACCTGTGAATTTTTAGAATGTATAGCTAAAGACGCGGCACTTTCTAAAGCGCTTGTCATTTGTGCTGTCAAATTCTCTGTTATATTAGACATTCTTGGCTCCTTAATTTTATATTGGTTGTATTATATAACTTTAGTCTATTATTGTCAAGGTATTTTTATAAATTTAGCAGATAAAATATACGAGTGACAATATTTCCCTTTTTTATAATGCGTAGGAATTTTGAATTCATGCGACGATATTGCTAAAATTTAGCCATTTTTTAGGCAAAACCTACTAAAATTCCCAGTATTTAAATTCTAGGAGAAAAATTGAATAAAAAATTCATCTCACTTTTACTTTCTTCAGCACTTTTAGCAACTTCACTGACGGCTAAAAGCGATGATGATGCAAGTATTAGGATCGAAGCGCTTTCAAAACTAACAAAAACTATATCCACCGTTGAAAAATACTATGTTGATGATATAAAATTTAAAGAACTTATCGATAAAACCATAAGCGGTCTTATGCAAAATTTAGATGCACATTCGGGCTTTTTAAATGAAAAAGCTTTTAAGGATATGCAAGTCCAAACAAACGGCGAATTTGGCGGACTTGGCATAACTGTTGGTATAAAAGATAGCGCACTAACCGTTATCTCTCCTATCGAAGATACTCCGGCAGATAGAGCCGGTATAAAAGCAGGAGATATAATCCTGCGAATAGACGGCAATGCAACCATTGGAACAACGATAGATGAAGCCGTAAATAAAATGCGCGGTAAACCAAAAACTCCAATAACCATAACAATCGTAAGAAAAGGCGAGCAAAAGCCATTTGACGTAAAAATCATACGCGACATAATAAAAGTAGAGTCCGTATATGCTCGCATGATAGAAAAAGAAAACATCTTATATCTTAGGATAACAAATTTCGACAAAAACGTAGTCAGTAAAGCAAGCGAATTTCTTAAGAAATACCCTAAAGTAGACGGGGTTATAATGGATCTAAGAAATAATCCTGGCGGACTACTAAATCAAGCTGTCGGGCTAGTAGATCTTTTTGTAGATAAAGGCATCATAGTATCTCAAAAAGGTCGCGATAGTAATGAAAATGCCGAGTATAAAGCAAGCTCTAGTGCCACGCTAAGCAGACTTCCTTTGGCCATTTTAGTAAACGGCGGTAGCGCAAGTGCTAGCGAGATAGTTAGTGGTGCGTTTCAAGATCACAAACGTGGTGTAGTAGTAGGAGAGAACACCTTTGGTAAGGGCAGCGTTCAAGTCATACTACCTATCGACGACACTGAAGCTCTTAGACTTACTATCGCTCGATATTATCTTCCAAGTGGCAGGACTATACAAGCAGTCGGTGTTACGCCTGATATAGTAGTCTATCCAGGTAAAGTACCGCAAAGCGAAAATAGTGCATTTGCAATAAAAGAAAGTGAGCTAAAAGCGCATTTACAAAGTGAATTAGATAAAATAGACGCAAGTGCCGAAGCAAATAAAACAGAAGCAAAAGATGATAAAACGATAATTTCTCAGAAAAAAATTGATGAAGATTTACAGTTAAAAACAGCCATTGACGTAGTAAAAGTTTTAAAAATAAAACAATAATTTTCAAGGAGTAGTGTATGGAAAAGAGAGAGTTGATTTACGAAGGTAAAGGCAAAAAGATGTATGCAACCGATGACGCAAATTTGCTCATCGCTGAATTTAAAGACGATTTGACCGCATTTAATGCTCAAAAAAGAGGTAAAGAAGACGGTAAAGGCGCCTTAAATAATAAAATAAGCACACAACTTTTTAAAATTTTAAAAGAAAAAGGCATAGCGACTCACCTTGTTGAAACACTTAGCGACACAGAGCAGCTTGTTAAAAAATGTGAAATAGTTCCTCTAGAAGTTGTTGTTAGAAATATAGCAACCGGCTCTCTTTCAAAACGCCTTGGACTAAAAGAAGGCATGGTTTTACCGTTTACATTAGTTGAATTTTATTATAAAAATGACGAACTAAACGATCCTATCGTAACTGACGAACATTGTCTTGTTATGGGTCTTGTAAAAAGCGAAAAAGATCTTGAGACATTACGCCATATCGCTCGCGAAATAAACTCTATACTATTTAAATTCTTTGAAGCAAAAGGCTTAAAACTTGTTGACTTTAAGGTAGAATTTGGTATCGATAAAGACGGTAATATACTACTGGCTGATGAAATAAGCCCTGATAGCTGCCGCTTTTGGGATGCACAAACAAACGAAAAACTTGACAAAGATAGATTTAGACAAGGTATCGGCGAAGTAAAAGTCGCTTATGAAGAAGTTTTAAGAAGAATTTTATCGTAAGGCTAAAAATGAAAGCAGTTATAAATATAGCACTAAAAAACGGGGTCTTAGACCCTGCCGGCAAGGCAACAGAACATGCTCTTAGCTCACTAGGTTTTGCAAATGTATCTAATGTACGTATCGGAAAACAAGTTGTTTTAGATATAGACGCAACAGATAAAGAAGAGGCAAAAAAACAGCTTAAAACAATGTGTGAAGAGCTACTAGCAAATACCGTAATCGAAGATTTTGAGATAGTGCTATGAAAGTAGCGGTAGTTTTATTTCCCGGTTCAAATTGCGAAGTAGATACAAAATACGCATTTGATCTTCTAGGCTGTGATACGCAGATCGTATGGCATAAAGAGGATAAAATCGACGCTGATTTGATTGTTTTACCCGGTGGTTTTAGCTATGGAGATTACTTAAGAACAGCAGCCATCGCTAAATTTTCTCCTGCTATGAAAGCAGTCGTAGAACACGCTAAAAAAGGCGGCTACGTGCTTGGAATCTGCAATGGATTTCAGATGTTGCTCGAGCTTGGATTATTGCCAGGCGCTATGAGACGCAACGAAAGCATGAGTTTTATATCAAAATACCAACCACTAAAAGTTGTAGCAAATTCAAATAAATTTCTATCAAATTTAGAAGTTGGAGAGATAGTAAATATCCCTGTTGCACACGGCGAAGGTAATTATTTTACAGATGATAAAACCCTAAAAGAGATGTATCAAAACGAACAGGTGTTGCTAAAGTATTGTGACGAAAAAGGCAATGACGTTAATATCAACGGCTCTATCGATAGTATAGCAGGTATTTGCGACAAGAGTAAAAAGATCTTCGGCCTTATGCCGCATCCTGAGCGCGCTTGTGAAAAAATACTTAACTCAGACGATGGTCTAAAAATGCTAAAAGGACTAGTTTGGTAAAATTTTTTTCAATTTTACTACTTGTTTTAAACATAAATGCGGCTCAAAGGAGTGAGCCTAGCATTTTTGATATGATGGATGGCGACAGAGAAAAGACTATCCAAAGCACACCCAAAGAAGATGTGCCCTCGGCTACACCGCAACCACCTATTTCAAATCCTGACATAAGTCAAAAATTAGTCTCACCACAGCCAGAGCGCATAACCCCGGAACAAATGCGTAATATCATACCCACAAACGAACCAGATATTAGCATACCCGACTCTCAAATTTACGATAGCGTAAAAGCAAAAGACGTCATACTTAAAGCCGTAAATATGCCTAAAAATGCCATTATTGGCGAAATTTTTAGTGTTGACATATTGGCTGATACTCAAAGTGACTTCGACTTTGAATTTACTACAACAGTCGATGAGACTAATATAAAATGGTTAAATTCCAAAAATTTAAAATGGATAAAAACAGATAATGGCGTATATACAACTACGCTTCATATGATAGCAAAAAGTATCGAAGCAAAAAGTCTTCGCGTAAGTCTTAATCTTAAAAGAAATAACCAAGATTACCAAAATGCAAATATAAACATCTTTCTTCCAAGACTTAAAGAGCTAAGGTCTGATGAAAATTTCAACCACATAGTCGCAGACAGCCTGGAAGTAAAGAAATTTAAAACTACTAAATTTGATGATATAAACAATATCATGGTTGTTGAAATAGTAGGTAGAAATATCGACATAAGCGCCTTTGATATACAAAACAAAACCATTTTAAAGCAAGGCGTAGATACTATAGTTGGAGACTTTGGGCTTCAAAGTGCATATTATTTTGCCGTATTTAAACCTAACAAAAAAAGTCTTGACTTCAACTACTATAACTTAGGTAGAAATAAATTCGAGAGCTTTTCTTTGCCTGTTAGTGTTGAGGATGACGATGTAAGCACTCAGATCGGGCTTAATCCAAAACAAAGCGAATTTAGCGCCTATAAAGATATTGCTATTTATTCGTTTGCCGGGATATTTTTCCTTCTTGCCCTTTTAAGAAGAAGATTTAGTTATTTTTTCGTTGCGGCCATCTTTGTAGCGCTTGGAATTTACACTTACAACCCTTTTGGCAAAGCAACACTAAAACCAAACGTAAGCGTGAGTATCTTGCCTACGCAAAACTCAACTATATTCTACACTTCGCTTGCTCAAGAAAATGTTGAAATTTTAGGAGATAAAGATGACTACCGTAAAATTTTATTTAACGACGGAAAGATAGGCTGGGTAAAAAAAGATGATCTTTTCAAGAATTAAAGCTTTTTTTTATCTACTTCAATTCCTGCTTAGCGTTTCAGTTGTTGTGTTTTTAATGTGGGTATTTAACGAAAGTAACCGTGCTATCAGACGAGCTTGGGCGAAATTGCAAAGAATTTGCGGACTTTATAGCTTAGAACTCGAAGGCGAATTTAGCGACGAAGCAAATATCTTACTTATAAACCATCAAAGCATGCTAGACATTATCGTTTTAGAAGAGCTTCATCCCAAAAACCTCTGCTGGATAGCAAAAGCTCAAATCGGTAAAATACCGATAATCGGTAAAATTTTAAGCCTGCCAAAAATGATAGCCGTGGAACGCGAGAGCAAACACTCCCTTATAAAGCTGCTAAAAGATGCAGAAGATAGAGTAAAAAATGGTCGTGTTTTGGCGATATTTCCAGAAGGCACAAGGTCGTATTCGGGCAAGTTATTACCATTTAAAGGCGGCGCAAAGATAATAACCGAAAAGCTAAATTTAAAAGTCCAACCTATCGTAATAATTGGCACAGATATCCTAAATGTTAAAAAATTTAGCTTTAAAAACGGCAACATAAAAGTTATCTGTCTAGACACCATTGACACAAGCGACAAAGAGTGGATTGAAAATACACGCTCAAAAATGCAAGCCGTACTTGATAAAGAGCGTGCAAATTTAAATGCTTAACTTAATCCTTGTTGGCTTTGGAGGTTTTTTCGGGGCTATTTTTAGATATGGTCTGGATATTTTGATAAATAAAATTTTTATCACATCCTTTCCATTATCTATACTCTTTCTAAATTCACTAGGCAGCTTTTTTATAGGTGTTTTGTTTAGCCTAAAATTTGATCCCAGCTTAAAACTCTTTTTGATAACAGGTCTACTTGGTGGATTTACTACATTTTCTACTTTTAGCTATCAAACCGTTACGCTTTTTTCAAAAGATCCGATACTGGCTTTTGCAAATATATTTCTAAGTGTTTTTATGTGTATAACCTTTTGTTATCTTGGGGTTTTAGTAAGCAAAAATTTCATATAAATGAAAACATATATCGTAATAGACCTAAAGTCATTTTACGCATCCGTAGAGTGCGTGGAGCTTGGACTTGATCCATTTAAGACAAATTTAGTAGTTGCGGACACAAGCAGAGGCGATGGCACGGTATGTCTTGCGGTTACTCCATATATGAAGGATCAAGGCGTCAAAAATAGATGTCGCCTATACGAGATACCAAAAAATATCAAATACACAACCGTTGCCCCTCGCATGCAGTATTACATAGACTATGCGGCAAAAATTTATGGTATTTATCTAAAATACATCGCAAAAGAGGACATTTATGTCTACTCCATAGATGAAGCCTTTATGGATATTAGCGAGTATATTAAATTTTACTCTCTTGATGCAAGATCACTAGCTAAAATGATAATGGAAGATATCTTTAAAACAACCGGCATAACAGCTGCTTGTGGGATCGGTACAAATTTATACCTAGCAAAGATCGCACTTGATATGCTTGCAAAGCATAGTGATGACAATATAGCGTTTTTAGATGAAAATTTATACAAAGAAAAGCTTTGGACACATAGGCCTCTTAGCGACTTTTGGCGCATAGGCAAACAAACAGAAGCAAAGCTAAACCGATATGGAATTTTTTGCATGAAAGACATGTCAATGGTTCCTTTAAATTTACTTGAAAAGATATTTGGCATAGACGCCTATATAGCTCTTGATCATGCAAATGGTATCGAGCCGACAACTATCGCTGACATAAAAGCATACAAGCCAAGCACAAGGTCTTTTTATAGCTCTGAAATTTTACCGCGTGATTATGAGTATTATGAAGCTTTAACTGTTATAAAAGAGATGAGCGATAGACTAAGCTTAAAGATGTTGGCGCAAAATGTCAAAGCCAGCGGAATTAGCATAGTGATAAAATTTGCCGATAAAAATCTTGGACACGAACGCGCTACGATAAGCTACCATACTCCTACAAATATCGCCAGTAAGATCATACAAAGCGTTGAGGATCTATATCTAAATAAAATCAAAAATTTAGGACTTATCAGGCAAATTAGCATAAGCGCAAACAATATCAAAAAAGATACTCAAGTAGAAAAAAGTCTTTTTGACGAGCAAGACGATAAAGAAAAAACTGCCTTAAAAGCCATAAATGCCATCAAGGATAAATTTGGCAAAAATGCCATCTTAAGAGCGATAGATCTTATGCCAGAAGCAACAGGGCGAGATAGAAACGAAAAAATCGGAGGGCATAAAAGCGGTGTCAAAGATAAAAAATGATAGAGCAAAAATTTTTAGCTCCTTTAATCCTCTGTCAACGCTAAGTAAAGCGCTTAGGGAACAAGAGAGACAAGCTAGTCAAAAGCTTGAAATAGACGAGGCAAAAGCCTATGAAAACTTAGAAATTTTAAGCACATTAAAGCCTGGAGATAACATATCTCTTACCTACCATGACGGTTTTGACTGCATTCATTTAAGCGGACTTACTACACAGATAAATTTAAAACTACAAAAGATAAACATCGCAAAAACCGAGATAAATTTTAACGATATATACGATATAACTAAAAATAGTTAATAACATTGACATTACCACAGTCAATTTTAAAAATATTTTTATCACATTACGATATAATCTGCTAAAAATTTAAAAAGGACATAAAATGGCAGACAAATTTGAATTTCAAACCGAAGTGAATGATCTGTTAAATTTAATGATACATTCACTATATTCCAACAAGGAAATTTTCCTTCGCGAACTTATCTCAAATGCAAGCGACGCACTAGATAAGCTAAACTACCTATCACTTACTGATGAAGCATATAAAAGTCTAAACTACACTCCACGCATAGATATAAGCGTCAACAAAGAGGCAAAAACACTAACAATCAGTGATAATGGTATAGGCATGAACAAAGATGAGCTTATCGCAAATTTAGGCACTATCGCAAGAAGCGGCACAAAAGGCTTTATGCAAAATTTAAGCGGAGATGCCAAAAAAGACAGCTCGCTCATAGGTCAGTTTGGCGTAGGTTTTTACTCTGCGTTCATGGTTGCAAACAAGATAGAAGTCGTTAGCAAAAAAGCGTTAAGCGACGAGGTAAACAAATGGACTTCAGACGCAAAAAGCTATGAAATTTCAAACAGTACAAAAGAATCACACGGCACAAGTATAACACTATATCTAAATGACGAAGAATTTGCCGATACTTGGAAGCTCGAAGGTATTATCAAAAAATACTCAAACCATATCCCGTATGCGATTTTTATGGACAAAGAGGAGTATGTAGCTCCAAGTGGTGATGAAAAAGAGGGCAAATACGAAACAAAAAACGTTCAAATAAACAAAGCAAGCGCTCTTTGGCGCATGAACAAAGCCTCGATAAAAACACAAGAATACAATGACTTTTATAAGCAAATCAGCCACGACAGTACCGATCCGCTTTTGCATATCCACACAAAAGCCGAAGGCAAGATCGAATATAGCACGCTGTTTTACGTGCCTGGTTCAGAGCCGTTTGATTTGTTTAGAGTTGATTACCAAAGCGGTGTAAAGCTCTATGTAAAGCGCGTTTTTATAACAGATGACGCAAAAGAGCTTCTACCTCCGTTTTTAAGATTTATCAGAGGCGTTATCGACGTAGAAGATCTACCTCTTAACGTAAGCCGTGAAATTTTACAAGAAAACGCCATCATGCGAAGCGTAAAAGAGCAAAGCGTGAAGAAAATTTTAAGCGAATTAGCTAAATTAAAAGAAAAAGATAGAGAAAAATACATAAAATTTTACACATTTTTCGGGAAAGTCCTAAAAGAGGCACTTTACGGCTTTGGTAATGACAAAGAGGCGGTTTTAGATCTTGTATTATTTAAATCAAGCAAACGAGATGGACTTATCAGCCTAAAAGAGTATAAAGAAGGTATGAAAGAGGATCAAAAAAGCATATATTACATAAGTGGAAACAGCGAAAATATGCTTAGAAATTCTCCACTTCTTGAAAGCTTTAAGAAAAACGATATAGAAGTGCTGATAATGGACGAAGAGATCGACACTATCGTTATGCCAATGACCAATGAATTTGATAAAATTCCTATGAAATCAATATCTCACGCAGATATAGACGATGAGATAAAAAGCGAAGAAAATAGCGTTGATGAAAGCAAACTGACAAATACGTTGGTTAAAATGCGTGAAATTTTAAAAGATGATGTTAAGGACGTAAAATTAAGCTCGCGCCTTAGCGACTCTGTTGCAGTGCTAATATATGATAAAAACGATCCTGATTTTGCTATGCAGATGATGTTAAAACAAATGGGCCAAAACGACCTACCTAAGGTAAAACCTATACTTGAGATCAATCCTAATCACGAAATTTTTACCAAATTAGAAACAAACGAGTTAATGATAAATGATATCTCTCGCCTGCTTCTTGATATGGCAAAGATAAATGAGGGTATGAACATAGAAGATCCTGCTCAATTTAGCAAAATCTTAACCAAAATAATGACAAAAGCGATATAGCGGCATATATTTGGCTCTATTTTGGAGCCAAATATGCTACAATTTGCAAAAATTTAAAGGAATTTCATGAACGCTTATGTTGCTATTTTGATCGCTCTACTTGCACTAGTCATCGCTTTTATAAACATCTACAACTCGCTAATCGCAAAAAGAAATCAGGTAAAAAATATCCGTGCAAGCATTGATGCTGCACTTAAAAATCGCTACGATCTTATACCAAATTTGGTTTCAAGCGTTAGTCGATATGCAGAACACGAGAACGAACTTTTAACAAAAGTAACAGAGCTTAGAAGTAAAGCCATGAATGCAAATGAGAGTGAAAATTTAAAGATAAATAATGAGCTTAGCTCGACACTTGGCGGCATAAAAATACTTTCTGAAGCCTATCCCGAGCTAAAAGCAAACGAAAATTTCATAGAGCTTCAAAAGAGCCTAAATGAGATAGAAGCTCAGCTAAGTGCCGTAAGAAGAGCCTATAACTCTGCCGTGATGATTTACAACAACGCACTTGAGATGTTTCCTAGCAATATTGTCGCTTCTTGGTTTAAATTTAGCCATAAAGAATTTTTTCAAGCACCTCAAAACGAACAAAATACGCCTGATGTAAAAGATCTTTTTAAGCGAGATTAAGATCGAAAATTTAAATTCATATATTGCAGATATTAAAGCAGAGCAGATAGCTGTTTTTAAAAAGCGCAAAAACACCCTAATACTAGCTGTCTGCGTGGCTGTATTATCATTTTTATTTTTTCATTTTTATGCTCATGCTTTTGGTTTTAATAAACTAGGAGCTTTTATATTTAGCACTATCGCTATTGTCTTTGCTTTTAATTTCTATGTTTCAAAAATTTCCAAAAGCGTAAAAGTTGAGTTTAAAAGCAAAATAATGCCGATCATAATTAAAGATATCAACCCTGATCTAGTCTATGAAAAAGATAAATTTATAACAAAAAACGAGTTTTTATCTACAGAAATTTATAGTCCCGATATATCATTTTATGGCGGAAATGATCTAGTAAATGGCAAAGCAGATGATATTTTGGTTAAATTTAGTGATGCTTTGGTTAAAAGAGTGCAAAAAGACATACAAAACGGCAAAGAGATAAAAAAAGAGATTGTTGTGTTTCAAGGAGTGCTTTTTATCGCTAAATTTAATAAAAAAATAAATTCTATCACTCAAATAATAGACAAAAAAGCAAATTTCATAAAAACAAACGGCGATAGAGCCTATATGGACGATGCTACTTTTGAAAGCCATTTTAAAACCTACACAAATGATCAAATAAACGCTCGTTATCTTTTAACACCAAAATTTATGCAGGATTTTTGCGAGCTAAAAAGAATTTTTAAAGCTCAAATTTGTGCTGTTTTGAAAGACGAATTTATTTATATTTACATAAATTTAGGCAAAGACAGCTTCGAGCTTGATATGAAAAATACACTAGATCAAGACAATTTAAACGCTTACAAAAAAGAGATTACCACATTTTTGGATATAGTTAAAAATTTAAATTTAAACAACAATTTATTTTGTAACTAAAAATACAAAAATTTTTTAAAACAGAACAAAATTCAGTAAAAATTTATTATTCTTATATTACTATTAAAAAATAGATTTACTTTATTTTTAAAATGAGTTTATATGAGAAAGTTATTTTTCGTTGCATTAGCGATAGTCACACTCGGTCTTTTTGGTCTAAATGCTGCTGATATTTCAGCCAAAGACTTAAAGCAGCCTAAACTTGAGCTTGCCTTTATGATAGATATAGAGGTTGAAAAGCCGCTTGTTGTCGGCAAAGATGACGAACACGGCTTAAGAAGACTCATATATATAAAAGGCGGTAAAGTAAGCGGTAAACTAAACGGAGAGGTCTTGCCTTACGGTGTAGATAGTCAAGTCGTTCGCCCTGACGGACTTACGGAACTTACCGCAAGATACGCCATAAAGCTTGATGACGGGGCTCAAATTTATATTGATAATAGCGGTATGAGGCATATAACAGACCCTGAAGTTGCAAAAGAGGCTGCACGCTGTAAGGCTACCTGATAAAGTTTTATTAAACTTTTATGAAGTTAAATGATAAAAATTAATATAAAATTTTTAATTTTTACTTTTATTTCCATATTTATCTCAGGGTGCGCAAATGTTTCGCACCCTACTTTGCAAGAACCAAAACTTAAATACACATTTAGTATACTTATCAATTCAAACAAAGAAAGACTATATCTTGGAGATAACGAAAGAATTTTCGTACCATTTACACTTAAGGTAAGCGGTAAAATAAACGGTGTCGCCATGCCTTATGGAGTTGACATCCAAAAGCAAAAAGAAAACGGCATAAAAGAAATTTCCGCCAGATATGCCATACTTTTAGATGATGGTGAAACGATATACATACAAAATGAAGGCATGATACATAAAAAGAATGATGGATCTCGATACTTTGTTACAGTGCCAAAATTTGAAGCTTACTCTAAAAAAATACAAATGGATACAACAAGCCATATTTATCGGTTACGCGGTATCCACTCCACAAGGAACGCTTCTTAGCTTTTATGAGCTAAAATGATTAAATTCCTGCCTTTGCCATGCCTGCTTCTATCAAAAAGCAACTTGGTTGATAATTTATCTTTTTTATCTTATCAAATTTAGCATAGCTTAGATAAAGCTCGTTTCTAGCTCTGGTGACTGCGACGTAAAAAAGCCTTCGCTCCTCTTCAAGCGAACCGCCCATGCTCATTAGCTTTAAATTTGGAAAACGATTTTGCGCAAGATCAACTATAAATACCTGGTCAAACTCAAGCCCTTTACTTGCATGAACACTAAGCAAGCTCACACCCTCCCCCTCGCTCATCTCATTGCTTCCAAGCGTTATAAAGTTATAAAATTTTTCCATATCATGATAGTTTTTAGACAGCTCGGCTAAGACTACGGACTTTCTCATTATGCGCTCTTTTGCCTCGTTAAATAACGACGGGTCAACATTACCGTTTTTCAGTGTAGCTCGTTTTGTGGCGATATTTTGCACGATAAGCTCGTAAATTTTGCTATCTCTTATCTCGTTTATCAGCGATGTTGGACGAGTTATACGTTTTGCGCGGAGTAAGAAATTATAAATTTCATATAAAAATATCGCTCCATTTTCGCTTAATTTTTGCATCTTGAGTATAGGGTGGGATAGAAATTTATCACTAAATTTAAGTGATGAAAAACGCGACACATCGGCAAATTCGTCTATGTCATCAAAAAGCCCTAGTTGGTAGTTGCGTCTTTTATTGCTTTGTATGTTTACATTTTCATCAGGATTTAAAAGCCCCTCAACAAGGCTTCCATGTCCTAATTTTACAAGTGCGTCAAAAAGCTCCTTGCTAACCGCACTTCCAACACCTTTGGCATATTCGCAGATATGTATAAAAGCCATTATGTCTTTTGGGTTTATCACAACACCCATGATATCAACAAGCGCCTTTATCTCTCTACTTTCAAAAAAACTTATCCCACCCTTACGTTTTGAGCTTATCCCTCGCTCTTTTAACGCGACTTCAAGGCCGTCCGCGCTTGAGTTGTTTCGAAAGATTATCGCGATATTTTGACGTGAAAACGGCGAGAGAGAGATGATATCTGCGATATTTACGTATTGTTCGAAAAGTTCATTATAAACAAGCAATGTCGGAGCTTTAAAATTTCCCTCTCTGCTTACTATTAAATTTTTCTCGTAAAGGCGCGGATTGTTTGATATTACTTTATTTGCAAGAGCAAGTATGGACGAGCTGGAGCGATAATTTACATTTAGTGCGTATATATTTGCATCTAAAAATCTATCCTTAAAAGAGCCGATGATCTCGATATTTGCACCATTAAAGGCATAAATACTTTGGTCAAAATCCCCAACACAAAAGATGCTTTTTGTTTTAAACGCGCTTATAAGCGAGCCTTGGAGAGTGTTTGTGTCTTGGTATTCGTCTATTAAAATTTCATCATAATTAATTTGAGCATTATTTTTTAGCTCGTTTCTCATATTTATAAGCAAGTCATTAAAGTCAGCGTATGAAAATTTACGCTTCTCGCTTTCGAATTCTTCTAAAACATCTTCATAAATTTCAGCATAAACGCCCTGTTCATCGCTTTTTTGCACTATCCAGTCGGCAAAGCTTATATCGCTTACGCTGTTTTGATAAAGCGAATACATGTCATAAAGATATGCGCCGCCATATGGTTTTACATCGCTTAAGTGATGAAATTTACGTCGCTCAACTAAGCTTTTTAGTAAAATTTTAAGCTCACCCGGTTGCTTTAGTATAACTCCTTTATTTAACGACTTAAGTAGCGTGTATGAGACGGAGTGAAATGTCCCTGCCGTGACTTTAGCGGTGATTTTTTTGTCAAAATACCGCTCTAGTCGCTCTATCATCTCGCTCGCAGCCTTGTTTGTAAACGTAAGAAGTAAAATTTTCTCAGGTAAAACGCCCAAATTTAAAAGATGTGCTATGCGAGCTACGATAGTGCTGGTCTTTCCCGTTCCTGCACTTGCGATTACCAGGTTATGACCAAACGGTGCGGTTGCGGCGGTGTATTGTTCTTTATTTAGTTTACTTAACGGCATGATGACTCCAAAAAGGCGTGATTATACCTAAAGTGAGTTAAAAATAAGATATAATCACGCAATGAATAAAACATTGCCAAGATCTTTAAAATTCCTAAAATTTACGGTGTCTTTTTTTGCTATTTTGCTTGTGGCGTTTATGCTTTTTGACGCACTTTTTCCGTTAAATTTAGATAAATTAAACAAAGATGACTCCAAGGTTGTTTATGATAAAAACGGCGAAATTCTACGCATGAAGCTCGCAAGTGACGGAGCTTGGAGGTTTCACACACATGAAGTTCCTGAAATTTTGAAAAAAAGCGTTTTACTTTTTGAAGATAAATTTTACTACTATCATTTTGGCGTTAATCCCCTCTCGATAATTCGCGCTAGTTTTTACAACATAACGCACAAAAACCGCATAGGAGCCAGCACGATAACTATGCAAGTAGCAAGGATGCTTGAAGCCAATGAGCGAACTTACGCAAATAAAATCAAAGAAATTTTTCGCGCTTTTCAACTCGAATGGCATTTTAGTAAAGATGAGATTTTAAATTTATACTTTAATCTAGCTCCTTACGGGGGCAATATCGAGGGCATAAAAGCTGCGGCTAGGTTTTATTTTAATAAAAATTTATCACAATTAAGCTACGCTCAGATCGCACTTTTGACCACAATACCCAAAAATCCAAACAAAAATCGCCTTGATAAAAAATCAGACATAAACACACTAAAAAACCGCGTCGCTAAACTGCTTTTTGATGCAGGCATCATCGACCTTAGTGCACTTAAGCGTGCTCAAAATGAGCCTTTTGTAAATACTCGCTTAAATGCCCCCTTTCATGCTCCAAGCTACACCGATGTCGCTTTTAAAAATGGTATCACAAACTCAAATTTAAATTTAGAATTTCAAAACGATCTATTAAACATCTTAAATCAAACCATGTTCAAACTCAAGCAAAATGGCGCAAATAACGCCTCAGCCGTCTTGATAGATAATAAAAAAATGAGTGTCGTAGCCTTTATCGGCTCACACGATCAAAGCTCAAAAGACGGCAAAAACTCTAGCCTAAATATGAAACGAAATGTCGGTAGCACACTAAAGCCCTTTATCTACTCGCTTGCCCTTGATAGCGGACTTATCACTCCAAAAAGCGAGCTTATAGACACGCAAATTTACATAAACGAGTATGTTCCTAGAAATTTTAACGACGACTTTTTGGGTAAAGTAAGCGCAAAGGACGCGCTAGGTCTTAGCCTAAATATCCCCGCCGTAAATTTAAATCAAAAACTTGGCGATAACTCACTTTATGAACTACTTGAAAAGATAAATTTAATAGACAACAAAAAGGAATTTTACGGAGCTTCCATAGCGCTTGGAAGTCCTGAAATAAGCCTTTTAAACCTCACTCGTCTTTATACGATATATGCAAACGGCGGCAAGCTTTTACCGCTTGAGTTTGCAGGTGAATTTGTAAATAACCAAAATGAAATTTTAAACCTCATAAGCCCTCAAAGTGCTTATCTGAGCGCAAAAATGATGAGCGAAGCAAGTAGGGGCATCTTAAAAAATGCATGGCAATACGCCCAAAATACACCAACCATCGCATTTAAAACAGGTACAAGCTATAACTCGCGAGATCTATATGCGCTGGGAGTTGATCAAAACTATACTCTTGGAATTTGGATAGGAAATTTTAACGGCGAGAAGACGAGTAGATTAACAGGCTTAAATGACGCTAGTTCGGTTGTGTTTGACATGTTTAAGTTGCTTTCTCAAAAAGAAAAACTAAATTTCATGCAAAAACCAGACGGCATAGTTCTAGCTCCAACATGCCTTGATAGTTTTGAGTTTAAAGAATGTAAAAATATGCAACAAGATGAGCAAATTCTCGGTGTTTGGCCTCAAAACAAATGTCAAAATTTAAGAAGTGAAGAGCTTGATTTTATGTATAAAAACGGATTTTTAAACAAAAATGATATCGCACAAAGTCCTTGTGCTAAGTTTTTACGAGATAAAGCTCCGATCTTTGCCTCTTTATATGATGGTCAAATCTTCATAAATGATAATAATCAAACCAAAGTTATGATAAAATGTTACGCTTATTTAGGAGATGAAATTTACATCACGCTTGGTAACGGCGAATTTATCAAACGCCAAAGTGCAAGCGAAAATATCGTTAGTTTGGCGACAGGTCAGCACCGCATAGGATGTCTTGATGAAAATTCAAACTACAAAGAGATAAAGATAGAGATAAGGAGATAGTATGAATCTTTCAAAAGCGCTTTTGATACTTTTTACAACTATAAATTTAAGCGCATTAACTTTTGATCAAAATATCACACAAACGCCGTTTTCGATAGAATTTGGCGTAAATGAAACTATAGATGAAAAACTCGTAGGAACAACAAGCGATGATAAAATTTTAACTTGCGTGCCTGAAATAAACGCAACTATAGAATACAAAACAAAAAGTATCATCCTTTACACCAAAGACCTTCACGCAGGCAAAAAACACACCTGCAAAATGCAAAACAGCAAGATAAACTTTAGCACTCCAAATTTTGAATTAAAAAGCATAGACAAAATTTCAGATTATAAATTTGTATTAAAATTTAACGACAAAGTCAGCGTCAATGAGCTAAAACAAAAGCTAGCCATAAACGACAACAACTTTAGTATACAAAATTCATTTGAAAAGGCTTTTGTTATAGCTTTAGACAAAGCTCAAAGTAACCCCGCTTTTAACCTTCCTAAAGACTTTAGTAGCGAATTTAACGCGACTTTGGGAGCCGACCTTAATATAACTTACTCAAAACCCTTAAATGAAGAAAATATCGTAGTAGAAAATGAAAAAGCAAAAACTTTAACGATAGACAAACTCTATCCTCAAAGCCTAAATAACGGAAAACTAGCAGCTAGAATTTATCTAAAAGACTGGCTTTATAATGATAGAAATTTTAATAAATTTATCGAAATAAAAGGCGTCAAAAATTTTCAAATAACAAATATCGGATATGTCATAGACGAAAACAAAACGGATGAGATAGGTGAGGATTTTTATTATTATTTTGATATCGTAAGTGATGAATTTAAAGCCCTTAACGAATACGAAATAACTATCAAAAAAGGTTTTGGCGATAACTGGAATGTAGTAAGAGACGATAGTACTTATATCGTTAAAATGCCAAATTTAGCACCTTTTGCAGAATTTATAAACGATAAGCCGTATATATCAAGCGTCGGAGAGATCGGCATAAGAAGTGTAAATGTAAGCAACCTTAAAGTAGTTATAGAAAAACTTAGCGATCAAAATTATAGATATTTTTTAAATTTCAAACCACAACCAAACGACATAGACGAATTTGTAAGCGAGATAGCTTCTAAAAACTACGAACTAGGCGGGGTTTTAAACGAGTTTTCATCACATAAAATCAAACTTGACTTTACCGGAGTTACAGATGGAATTTATCGTGTGAATTTATACTACGACAAAGATAAACACACCTCAAAAGTAGTCTATCTAAGTGATATAGCAGTAAATGCAAAACTTAGCAAGGATGAAATTTTCGTATTTGCCAACAGACTTGGTGAAAACATAATGCTAGCTAATGCAAATGTTAAAATTTACAGCAAGAAAAACGACGAGATCACGATAGGTGCAACAAATGACGAAGGTGTTTTTAAATTTAGCAAAAAAGACATTTATAAAGATGTAGGCTCGGTTGTCGTAAGCCTTGCAAAAGAGCAAAATTTCTTGATTATAAATGAAGACGGACATATAAACAAAGACGCTGCGTATTCACTAAAAGACGGCAACCAAACTATCGACGCATTTACACACTTTGCATCAAATTTAATAAGACCAGATGAAAGCATAAAAGGTGTAAGCTATCTAAGAGATAGAAATTTTACTCCGATCTCAAACATGCCTGTTAAAGTCAAAATAACCGATCCGCAAAACAAAGAGATAGCAAATTTAACCTATCAAACAAATGAAGTAGGTGCTTTTGACTTTAACGAAAGTATATCAAGCGAGCTTAGTGGCAGGTTTACTTTTAGCGTTATTTATGCCGGTAAAATTTTATCAAAAGAGCCATTTTACGTTGAAAGCTTTACTCCAACTCGTATAAAAAATGAAATAACTCTTGCAAAAGATAAATTTCATGCCCAGGAGCTAGGCAAAATTTTATTGTCAAGCTCATATTTATTTGGAAGTAAGGCAAGCTTTTTAAACGGTAGTTTGGAGATTGATTTTGTTGACTTAGAATACAAAAACGAACAATACAAAGACTATAAATTTAAAGACGACACTGTTAAAAATTTAGCCTTAGATGGCTTTTATAAGCCTGTTAAACTCGATGAAAAGGGCACAAGCAAGGAGTCTTTTATTATCGATATAAACGACAGCGTCCAAACCCAAAGCATAGCAAACGGCATAATAAATTTTAACATAAACGACGATGGGCAAAATGTAAGCGCAAGTAAGTTAATAACTATCTTTCCGAAGCAAAATTTAGTTGGAATTTATGCAAACAAAAATTTTGTCGAGCCTGAAGAAAAGGTAAATTTCAAAACCGTAGTGCTTGATACAAAAAATATGGAAGAAGTTAAGCCAAATCTAAAATTTGAGATAAAAAGACGAATTTGGAACTATACAACCGACGCATTTAACGAGCTAAGATGGTTTGAAAGCCTAGAAACCATAGCTACATTCACACAAGAAAATAGCGCTTTAGAATACGCCTTTGCTCAAAGCGGCAACTATACAGTCGTAGTAACTGACATCATAAGCAAAGCAAGCACTAGCATAGACATTGATGTCAGCGGCTATACATACTCAACTTTAATGCCAACAAAAGAGCTTTCAAAAGCACAGATAAAACTAAATGCAAAAAGCTACAAAAAAGGCGATGAGCTAAGCGCAGATATAAGTTCGGTCATAAAAGAAGGACTAGCGCTTGTTACGGTAGAAAGCGGAAACGTAAAAGCATATAAGCTTGCAAGGATAAAAAACAACTCGGCAAATGTTAAATTTAAACTTGATTTTGATTTTACCGGTTTATATGTAAGTGCGAACATCTACCGACTAGCAGATGAGGGAAGCACACCGTTTAGAACACATGCGAAAGTCTATGCAAACGCCGATAAAAGCGATAGAAACATACAACTTTTGTTAAATGCCCCAAAAAGCTCATTTACAAACAAGGACGTTAAGATCGAGATAAAAACCGAACCAAATGCCGATATAGCGTTATTTCTAGCAGATCTTGGTATACTTAACATCACTTCACAACCGTCCCCAAATCCACTTCAATTTTTTGATAAAGTTGTTAGCGACGGCGTTTTTGACTATGATTTTTACGATAGACTAACAGGCTACAAGCTAAATGCAAAAACGCTAAATTTTGGCGGAGATAGCGCTAATATGCTAATGGCTGCCAAAATGGCAAAATACGAAAGTCCTGTAGATACTAAAAACATAAAAACATTTTATGAAGCTACAAAGCTTAAAGCTGACGAGAATGGAACTGCGGTTTACATGTTTAAAACACCTAGCGACTTTAACTCGGCCATCCGTATAGATGTTATAAGTTCAAGCAAACTAAAGATGTCAAGCACCAGTGCTGTTTTAGAGGTTAAAGACGATGTAGTTTTAAAACCCACAAAGCTTAGTTATATGATAAACGGCGATGAGATAGAGGGGATTTTGCGTATCCTCAACACTACGGAAAATAAAAAAACTCTAAATTTAAGCTCAAGTCACAGCCACAACCTGGATATAAATTTAAGTCAAACATCTGTAAATCTACAACCTTTTGAAAATATAGCTTTGAATTTTAATATAAAAGCAAAAGATGTTGCTGATGCTAAATTTGAGATAACAGCTACAGACGAAGCAAATAACACCTTTGCAAATTTAAACAACATTACCATCATAAATGCCCAACCAAAAAGCACTTACGCAAAAAGCTTTAGTGTGCATAAATCACGAAAATTCAAGCTCGCAAACGGCTATACAGACATAGCAATTGATGCTTCAAGTTCTATTTACGGTCTACTTGCGGCAATGTCAAAAAATTTAATCTCTTACCCATATGGATGTTCCGAACAACGCTCAAGTCGCCTTTTAGCCCTACTTCATGCAAAAAGCGCAGACGAAACCGAAGAAAAAGATAGAGTTAGGTTTATAAATAGTGCCATAAAAGAACTAAGTAAAATGCAAAATAAAAATGGCGAATTTGGATACTGGAGTGAGCTAGGAGCGGTTGATAGCTTTGCTTCTATATACACTGCCGATGTGCTTTTTGAGCTTAGCAAAGCTGGTTTTAACGTGGATGAAAATATCAAAAAACAAGCGATCAATGGACTAAAGCACCACACAAACGGTGATAACGCACTTTATGCGATGTATGTTTTAAGTAAAAATTCAAAAGCCAGCATGAGCGAGATAAATCAAATTTACGACACTAAAAATTACACAAAAACCACTCTTAGCAAATACCTAATGGCTTCGATACTACAAGCGGTTGGATACAAAAACGAAGCTTTGGTGGTACTTAAAAATTTAGATGTAGTTAAGACAGAAAATGAGAGCATAGGCTTTAGCTCAAATTTAAGAGACAAGGCATTTATACTATATCTGCACGCTACAAATTTTGAGAAAAATACATTTTCAGATAATCTTGCAAAAGAGCTACTAACAAAAACAAACAGCGCTCGCTCAACACAAGAAAGGGCGTTTATGCTTCGTGCGTTAAATGCTTATTTTGCAGATTTAAAAGATGATAAAGATGTGAAATTTAAAGTAAAATACGACGGCAAAGTTGAAGAATTTAACGCAAATCAAACAATAAATTTAAACACAAAAAAGGGCGAATTTGAAGTAGAAGCAACCGGAGATTTGTTTATAACAATCAGTTCAAGTGCCTATACGCCTCTGCAGATAAAGCATACAAAAGAGAAAAAAGAGCTTGATATTTACAGGACTTTTGTCACAAATGATGGTAAAGAAATATCGCTAAATTCACTTAAGCTCAACGATATAGTTTACTCAAAAGTTGAAATTTTATCCAAGGCAGACCTTGTGGGTGCTTTAAACGAGATAACTAGCACATGTTTTGAGCCCATAAATGAAAATTTAGCAAATTTTACAAGAGATGAAGCCGTAACAAATAGCATAAATTTATCACATCAGCTCATAAAGGACGATAGAGTTTTGAGCTTTTTCGAATTAAAAGGCGGTGAAAATGCAATTATCTATACACCTTACCGAGTTGTTTTAAAAGGTAAATACTCTCTGCCTGCTGTCATAGGCGAAAACATGTATAACGAAGCACAAAATGACCATGATTTAGCTACAAAGAGCTTTATTATAAAGTAAACAAAAGGGTGACTAGCTCTCACCCTGCTCCATCTTCTTTAGCCCCTTAAAAAGCAAAATTTAAACAAGTTTTTGATAAAATCGAGCATTTTTTAAATAATAATTAAGGATAAAAAAGTGGCTGATTTTTACAATGCAAAAGAGATAGAAGAGAAATTTTATAAGATTTGCGAAGAGCGCGGATATTTTGAGATAGATGGCAACAAGTCTATCCAAGAAGATGGCAAAAATTTCTGCATAATGATGCCACCACCAAACGTCACTGGAGTGCTTCATATCGGACACTCGCTTACTTTTACACTTCAAGATATTATGACTCGTTATAAGCGTATGGACGGTTACAAAACACTATGGCAACCAGGGCTTGATCACGCTGGTATCGCTACTCAAAACGTGGTAGAAAAACAGCTTTTAGCACAAGGAACAAAAAAAGAGGACTTGGGACGCAAAAAATTTGTAAATAAAGTATGGGAGTGGAAGGAAAAAAGTGGCGGTCAGATAGTCTATCAGATGCGCCGTCTTGGTATCACTCCTGCGTGGAGTAGAGAGCGCTTTACTATGGATGAGGGGCTTAAAAAGGCTGTAAAGAAGGCATTTGTAAATTTATATGAAAAAGGTCTTATCATACGCGGTAACTACATGGTAAACTGGTGCACCCATGATGGCGCGCTAAGTGATGTAGAGGTTGAACATAAGGAAAATAAGGGCAAGCTTTACCACCTAAGATATTTTCTAAAAGAAAGTAAAGAATTTGTTATCGTGGCGACCACCAGACCTGAGACATGCTTTGGCGACACGGCTGTTATGGTAAATCCAAATGATGAACGTTATAAAAATTTAATAGGTAAAACAGTCGTGCTTCCTATCATAAACCGTGAAATTCCTATCATCGCGGACGAGCACGTTGATATGGAGTTTGGAACGGGCGTGGTCAAAGTAACTCCTGCACACGACGTGAACGACTATGAAGTAGGCAAACGCCATAACTTAGAGTTTATCACGATATTTGACGAGCAAGGGATTTTGAACGACTACTGCGATAAATTTAAAGGTCTTGAGCGACTTGAGGCGCGTGATATAGTGATGGCTGAGCTTGAAAAGATAGGAAATGTAGAGAAAATCGAAGACTACGAAAACCAAGTGGGCTACTGCTATCGTTGTAAAAACGTGGTCGAGCCGTATATCTCAAAACAGTGGTTTGTAAAGAGCGAGATAGCGGACGAGACGATAAAAAAGGTAAACGAGGGCGCGGCGGAGTTTTATCCGTCACACTGGATAAATAGCTTTAATGCATGGATGAGAGAGCTAAAAGACTGGTGTATCAGCCGTCAGCTTTGGTGGGGACATCAGATTCCTGTATTTTACTGCGAGTGTGGGCATGAGTGGGCGGATGAGAGCGATACGCCTGAGTGCTGTCCAAAGTGTGGTAGTAAGAGCTTCACGCAAGACCCTGACGTACTAGATACGTGGTTTAGTAGTGGTTTGTGGCCTATCTCAACACTTGGCTGGGGTAACGGCGACGAGCTTAAAAATGAGAAATGGTTTGAAAACGACTTAAAAGAATTTTATCCAAACACTATGCTTATAACAGGCTTTGATATACTATTTTTCTGGGTTGCTAGGATGATGTTTCAGAGTGAAAACGCACTTGGCGAGATACCGTTTAAAGATATCTACCTGCACGCGTTGGTAAAAGATAAAGATGGCAAAAAGATGAGCAAAAGTAGTGGAAATATCATCGACCCGCTTGATAAGATAGATGAGTATTCGGCTGATATTTTACGTTTTACGCTTACGCTTTTAGCGGTGCAGGGTCGCGATATACGCTTAAGTGAAGAGAAAATGGTCCTAGTTAGAAACTTCACAAACAAGCTTTATAACGCGAGTAAGTACCTGCTTCTAAACGCACCAAAATTTGAAAATTTAAGTGAAATAGAGGTAAAAACCGAGCTAGGCAGATATATGCTAAGTCGCTTTAACGAGTGTGTGGCAGTCGTGCGCGAAAACGTCGAAGCGTACCGCTTTAACGATGCGGCAAATGCACTTTATAAATTTTTATGGGATGAGTTTTGCGACTGGGGTATCGAGTTAAGCAAGGGTGATAAGGCTAGTGTGGCAGAGCTTGGGGCGATATTTAAAGAGGCGATGAGGGCGATGAGTCCGTTTATGCCGTTTATCTCTGAGTATCTTTTCCACGAGCTAAGTGGTACAAATTTAGAGGATACAAACTCTATAATGGTCGAGGCGTATCCAAAGGTAAATGAGCGTGATATGGATATCGAGCGTAAATTTGCACTAGTTATAGAAGCCATAGTAAGCATACGCCGTGCAAAAGCGACTGTTGATCTTGGTAACTCAAAGATAGCCAAGGCTTATATGATGGTGGATGAGGATATGAGTGCTGTGATACACTACGTAAGACTTCTGGCAAAATGCGAGGAGATAGAGATTTGCACTGAGAAAGTGGCAAACTCTGCCGTTGATGTTAGCGAAAATTTAAGCGTGTTTGTACCACTATCAGGCATCGATACTAGTGAGATAGTAAAGCGTCTAATGGGGCAGAAAAACAAGCTAGAAAAAGAGGTAGCAAAGCTAGAAAATATGCTAGGAAATGAGAAATTTGTAGCAAATGCACCGGCTGAAGTCATCAAAACTAACCGCGAAGGGCTAGAAAATGCAAAAGCACAGCTTGAAAAAGTAGTTGGTGAGCTAGCAAATTTTGGAGCGCAATAGGTGAAATTTTTTGGTTTTTGTGTTAGGACATGGCGACTTGAACGCGTGCCTTGAAATTTATAGATTTTAAAACACAAAAAACAGATAAATTTAACAAGGAAAAATATGAGTAAGATAAAAATAGCAGTTTTGGGATATGGAAATTTAGGTCGTGGCGTTGAACTAGCAACAAGAAACACAAAAGATATAGAGATGACGGCGGTATTTAGCCGTCGTGAGCCAAGCAGCGTAAAAACTTGCGGTGCGCCTGTATTTAAAATGGATGAAATTTTATCACACAAGGGCGAGTTTGACGTGCTAATACTTTGTGGAGGAAGTGCTACTGACCTGCCTACACAAACTCCTGAGTTTGTTAAAAATTTCAACGTCGTTGATAGCTTTGACACGCACGCTAAAATTCCAGAACACTTTGCAGCAGTTGATGCTGAGGCTAAAAAAAGTAAAAAAGTAGGCGTGATAGCCGTAGGCTGGGATCCGGGTCTGTTTTCACTAAATCGCCTTTATAGTGAGAGTGTGTTAGAAAATGGCGAGAGTTATACATTTTGGGGTAAAGGTGTTAGTCAAGGACACTCTGACGCCATACGCCGTGTAAAAGGCGTAGTGGATGCTAGACAGTATACAGTGCCGATAGAGAGCGCATTAAATAGTGTCCGAAATGGTGAAAATCCTAAACTTTCTACACGTGAAAAACACCTAAGAGAATGCTATGTGGTAGTAGAAGACAGTGCTGATAAAGCTCGTATTGAAAACGAGATAAAAACTATGCCAAACTACTTTGCCGACTATAACACAAGCGTGCATTTTGTCGACCTAGAAACACTTAAACGCGAACACGGCGGTATCCAGCACGGTGGTTTTGTGCTAAGAAGTGGTAAAACAGGTGAAAACGACGAAAGTAAACACCTAATCGAATTTTCGCTAAAACTAGACTCCAACCCGGAATTTACGGCTAGTGTTTTAGTGGCTTACGCACGTGCGGCTTACCGCTTAAATGCAAAGGGCGAGAGCGGTGCATACACAGTTTTTGACATAGCTCCGGCATTAATATCACCAAAAAGCACAGAAGAGCTAAGAAAAGAAATTTTATAAGCAAACAGTTTTAAATGACTGGTTTTGCCAAAAAAGGAATTTTAGTGATTGAAATTAAAAATTTAAAGAAATATTACGGCGACACATTAACCATCAACGATGTAAGTTTGCAGATAGAAAGTGGCGAAATTTTTGCCATAGTCGGACACAGTGGCGCCGGTAAATCAACCCTGCTTCGCTGTATAAACGGACTTGAGGACTATCAAGAAGGAAGCCTAAAGGTGTTTGGCAAAGAGATAAGCCAGATCAAAGGCGATGAGTTAAGGCGTTTTAGAAAAGATATCGGGATGATATTTCAACACTTCGCACTAATGAACCGCAAAACTGTCTTTGAAAATGTAGCAACTCCACTTAGATTTTGGGGGTTTGACGGCGCATACATAAACAAAAAAGTAAATGAGCTTTTAAGCCTTGTTGGCCTTGAAAATAAATTAAAATCATATCCAAACGAGCTAAGCGGCGGTCAAAAACAACGCGTCGCCATAGCAAGAGCATTAGCCTTGGAGCCAAAAATTTTATTAAGCGATGAAGCGACTTCTGCGCTTGATCCAAATACAACCAAAGGTGTTTTGGAGCTTTTAACACGTATCAACAAAGAGCTTGGTATAAGCGTAGTTTTGGTTACTCATGAAATGGAAGTCGTAAAAAGTGTCGCCTCTCGTGCGTTACTGCTAGAACATGGAAAGATAATAGGCTGCGGCAGTATCGAGGAGTTATTCTTAAAACCCGACTTAAAAATGAAAGAATTTCTTGGCGAAGAGGAAATTTTGCCAGAAAGTGGCATAAATATTCGCTTGTATTTTCCAAAAGAAGTCGCCCAACACAGCATCATAACACATATGGCGAGGACGCTAAATGTTGATTTTAACATCGTTTGGGGCAAATTAGAAAAGCTAAACGACCATGTTCTTGGAAATTTGGTAATAAACATCGAAGAAGAAGACAAAGAAAAAGTGCTTGACTATATATCTAAAAGTGGCGTTTTATGGGAGGTGGCGTAATGTTTGGCATTGATTTTTCAAAATTTCCTGATGTGTTTAACAGAATTTTACTCCCTGCTATAAACGAAACCGTTTACATGAGCCTTGTTTCTACATTTTTAGCATTTGTCATAGGCATTATCCCTGCCGTTCTACTCATCATCTCTGATAAAGACGGCCTAAAACCAAATTCTAAAGTCTACTTTATACTTGATATTTGTGTAAATATCCTAAGAAGCTTTCCGTTTATCATCCTTATCATCGTACTATTTCCTATCACAAAAATGATAGTTGGCACAAGCATAGGCACTACTGCTGCGATCGTTCCACTTACCATCGGAGCTGCTCCTTTTGTGGCTAGGCTTATTGAAAACTCTTTAAAAGAGGTTGATCGCGGCATAATAGAAGCAGCAAAAAGCTTTGGTGCTTCAAATTTTCAGATCATTTTTAGGATAATGTTTGTCGAGGCACTTCCAGGTATCATATCTGCATTTACATTAACTCTTATCGTAAATATCGGCTTTTCAGCGATGGCTGGAGCTGTCGGTGGTGGCGGTCTTGGAGCAGTTGCGATAAATTACGGATATCAGAGATTTCGCCCTGATATAATGTTTTACACCGTAGTTATCCTGATAATCATGGTACAAATCGTTCAAATTTTAGGAAATTTAGCCTATAAATGGACGAAAAAATAAAAAAATTAGATGATATTTGCGGATAAAAAGAACGCAAATATCATCGCCACGCACAGTATAAATCCGATAAAAATAGCTATAAATTTTGGTTTAAAGAACCTGTTAAGAAGTATAATCTCAGGCAAGCTTATCCCAGCTGCCGTTATCACAAACGCTCCAAAAGCCGCCGCGCTCGCACCTGATGACAAGAGTGCTGTTCCGATAGGGATGAGGGCTTCTACTCTGACATAAAGTAAAATGCCAAGTACGGCTGATATAAATATAGAGTCAAAGTCGCTTGCGCCAAGGTATAATGATACAAGCGTTTGTGGCACGAAGCCATGTATCGTCGCACCGATAAACATCGCAACCAGTACGTACACAAATAGCTTTTTGTACTCCCTAAGTGAGTTTGAAAAAGCTATTTTATAGATACTTTCATTAGTGTTTGCTTGGTTGCAAGCACAGATTTTTGGTTGAGTTGTAGCTTTAAAAACCATACTTGAAACGCCTACACTTAGGCTAAATTTTGGTTTTATAAAGTCATCTTTTAAAAATTTGTTTTGGTTTATTTTAGATAGTATGATGCCAAAAGTAATTGATGTGATAAAAATAACCGCAAAATAAACAGCTGTAAATTTTAAGCCAAAACTGATAAAAAGTAGAGTCAGGATAACCGGATTTACAAGTGGTGAGCTTAGTAAAAACACACTACTAACCCCCAAAGAAACGCCACTTTTTAAAAATCCGTTTAAAAGTGGTATGGTAGAACAAGAACAAAACGGAGTGAGAGCGCCGACTACAAATGCTTTAACGAAGCTTGAAAAATCGCTCTTTACTAAATGCTTTTTAAGTTTATCGCTGAATTTTTCAGACACAATGAATACCAAAAAAGACACAACTAAAAATAACAGTGAAATCTCAACAAAATAAATCATAAAAAATTTGAAAAACTGAAATACGCTTTGCCTTGTAAATATATCTAACATATCTTATCCTTTTATTTTTTGCATTATTATATATCTATATAGGAATATAGTCAAGTATAAATTTAGCTTTTTTAGATAAAATTGCCAAAAGGATTTTAGATGCAGTATGTTGATATTTTTGAGCTAAAAAGTGATTTTATGAGGGCTTTAGCCCATCCATTAAGAGTTCAGATAGTTGAAATTTTAGGCGATAAAAGTATGAGTGTAAGCGAAATTTGTGAAAGCTTAAACAAAGAGCAAGCCACCATTTCAAAGCATCTTAGTGTATTAAAAAGTGCTGGAATTTTAAAAGGAGAAAAATCAGGACTTCATGTATTTTACTCAGTTGATATTTGCTGTTTGCCAAACTTTTTAGAGTGCATAAATAGAATTTTAGAGGAAAAAATCACTAAAAATTCAAAAAATGCAAGAAGTATCATAAAAAATTTAAGGTAAATTTTTAAACAAATACTTCGTTTTTAGAGTATAAAACCGCCGTTCCGCCAAGTCTTACGCGTCCGTTTGACATCATCTCACACTCTAAAATTCCACTTCTAGCTGATGCTTGTAGTGCTTTTAGCTTTGTTTTGTCTAAATTTTTAGCCCAAAATGGCACGATATGACAGTGCCCTGAGCCACAAACCGGGTCTTCGCTTATGCCTAGTTTTGGCGCAAAGCTTCTTGAAACACAGTCAAATTCGCCTCCTTTTGCACTTATATGAGTTATAAGTCCGTCAAGCTCTAGCATCGCACCAAAATCAAGTTTTGCGTTTATAATATCGCTCTCATTTTCCATTATAAGAAGCAGGTCGCGTCCCAAAAAGGCTTGCTGTGGCTTTGCTCCTACAGCCCTACTCATCGCTTCAGTCACATTTATCTCTTTTAGCTCAAACACTGGAAAGTCAAGCAAAAATACACAGTTTTCATAGGTTACAGTTAAAATCCCACTTAATGTACTAAATTTAAACTCATTTTGACTCGGCTCAAAAAAGCTTTTTAAAACAAAGGCGCTAGCAAGCGTAGCATGTCCGCATAGGTCTACTTCGCTAACAGGCGTAAACCACCTAAGATTATAAATTTCACCATTTTTAACTAAAAATGCAGTTTCGGATAAATTATTTTCAGCAGCTATCTTTTGCATCAAATTTTCATCAAGCGGAGCGTCGCTTACGCAAACACAGGCTGGATTGCCTTTAAAAAGCTCATTTGTAAAAGCATCTACATGATGTATTATCATCATTTTTCCTTTAAATTTTTAAGTATTTTACATCAATTGACCTAAATTTTAAAGATTTTAAACTTATTTTAAAGAAACTTTTCTTACAATTCGCCAATTTAATTTTAAAAAGAGAAAGGATATATCATGAAATCAGATATGTGCGAAATGTGTCGCTTGATAGAAACTAAGGTGTCGAAAGACAAATACTAAGCACAAATTTCTTTTTAAGTGCTTAGTTCGCTAAACATTTAAAAAGAAATTTAAGCTTTCTACTATCCGCTTATCCTTTTTGAGTGTTAGCAAATTTTTAAAAAGGATAAAAAATGACAAAAATACTTGCTACTTCATTAGTTGCTTTAAGCCTGCTTGTATCAGCAAACGCAGCTGAAAAAATCGTAGTCGGCGCAACGCCTGTTCCACACGCTGAGATCCTTGAGGTTATAAAACCTATCCTTGCAAAAGATGGCTATGAGCTTGAAATAAAAGAATTTAACGATTACTCTATACCAAATATCGCAACTGACGACGGCGATTTGGATGCAAATTTCTTCCAACACCTGCCTTATCTTGAAGAATTTAACAAAAACAAAGGAACAAAACTTACGCGTACCGTAGGTGTTCACCTTGAGCCAATGGGTGTTTACTCTAAAAAGATAAAAAACATCAACGAGATCAAAAACGGAGATATCGTAGCTATACCAAACGACCCAACAAACGAGAGTCGTGCTCTTGATGTTTTGGCCACCGCAGGTCTTATAAAGCTAAATGACAATCCACTAAAAACACCTCTTGATATAACCCAAAATCCAAAAAATCTAAAATTTAAAGAGATGGAGTCGGCTCAAACACCTCGCACACTAGATGATGTTACGATAGCAGTTATTAATACGAACTATGCTTTGAATGCTAGCCTAAACCCTACAAAAGACGCTCTTGCTCTTGAAAGTAAAGAGAGCCCTTACGTAAACTATGTAGTTGTAAAAGTAGGCAATGAGCAAAGTAAAAAAATACAAGCTCTAAACAAAGCTATAACAACACCTGAAGTAAAAGCTTTCATCGAGAAAAAATACGAAGGAGCCATACTTCCAGCGTTTTAATAACGCCATTAAGGAAGCCAAAAGCTTCCTTAATACCACAAAGAGCAAAGGCCTTTAACCTTTTGTCCTAAAGTCGGTAAATTTAAGTCTAAATTTATCAATGCAGCGTATCACGCATAATCTAAAAGAAAATGTAATGAAAATTTTAACCATAATAAGCACAGCCATACTCGCACTAAATTTATACGGTGCAAGTGGTGATAAAAAGATCATAGTCGGAGTTTCTCCCGTTCCTCACGCTGAAATTTTAGAGTTTATAAAGCCAAATTTAAAAGCACAAGGGTATGAGCTGGTCATCCAAGAGATAAACGACTACTCTATACCAAATATCGCAACTCAAAACGGTGATCTAGATGCAAATTTCTTTCAGCACCTGCCATATCTTGAAGAGCAAAATAAAAACCGCGGGCTCACTCTTGTTAGGACCGTAGCCGTTCATGTTGAACCGCTTGGCTTTTACTCTAAGAAGATAAAAAACATAAATGAGCTAAAAGACGGAGCGACCATTACCATCGCACATGACCCAAGTAACGCCAACCGCGCACTTAAGATACTTGAAAAAGCAAAGCTTATCGAACTTGCGCCAAATATCAGCCTTGCAACTCCGCATGATATAGTTAAAAATCCTAAGAATTTAAAATTTCTTGAGCTCGAAGGAGCGCAAATTCCACGCACGCTAGACGAGGTTGATCTGGCCGCTATTAGCACAAATTTCATCCTTGATATAGGTCTTAGTGTATCAAAAGATGCGCTTTTGCTTGAAGATAGCGATAGTCCTTATGCAAATATCGTAGTTACTCGCGCAGGAAATGAAAATAACGATAAGATAAAGGCGTTAAACGCCGCTATCACGACACAAGAGGTTAAAAATTTCATACTTGATCGCTATAAAGGCGAAGTTATACCGGCGTTTTAATGCCAAAAAACAAAATAAAATAAAGGAAAAATAATGAAAATTTCAAAACTACTACTACCACTTGCATCTATCTCTTTAGCGCTTAGCCTAAATGCAGCAGGAGATGCAAAAACAATAATAATCGGCGCAACTCCTGTTCCTCATGCGGAAATTCTTGAAGAGGTCGTAGCTCCGCTTTTGGCAAAAGAGGGCTATAAGCTTGAGATCAAGGTATTTAACGACTATGTTATACCAAATTTAGCAACCGAGCAAGGCGATCTTGACGCAAATTACTTCCAGGGTCTTCCTTACATGAAAGCCTTTAATAAAGACAATAAAACACATATTGTCCCAACTGCCGGCGTTCACGTAGAGCCTATGGGAATTTACTCAAAGAAGATAAAAAGCCTTGACGAGCTTAAAAACGGCGATATCGTAGCTATATCAAACAACTCTGCAGACTCGACTAGATCGATAAATTTATTAGAAAAGGCAGGGATTATAAAAGCAAACAATAGCGAATACAAATCTCCGCTTGACATAGTAGAAAATCCAAAAAATCTAAAATTTAAAGAGATGGAGTCAGCTCAAACACCTCGCGCACTTGACGATGTGACGATAGCTTTTATCAACATAAACTACGCACTTGACGTAGGTCTAAAGCCAACGCAAGACGCACTTTTGCTTGAAGGAAAAGATAGTCCTTATACAAATTTTGTAGCAGTAAAAGATGGTAATGAAAACCTACCAAAGATCAAGGCTCTAAACAAAGCCATACTAAGTCCCGAGGTAAAAGAATTTATTATCAATCGCTACAAAGGAGCGGTTATACCGTCGTTTTAACACGCAGGGCATATGCCCTGCTCTTTTGAAAGAATATCATGGAAATTTATGCACTTTTAGCCCTTATGGCGACACATTTTTTAGCCCTTATAGTACCTGGGCCAGACATTTTTCTCATCCTTAGAACATCACTTGCTTATGGATTTAGGCAAAGCATTTTTGCCTGTCTTGGAGTTGGAGCCGGGATAATCATCTGGATCATGTTTACAGCCTTTGGTCTAAAAACACTATTTGTTTTATTTCCACCTTTGCAAATAGCACTCATGCTCTTTAGCGTCTGCTATCTTTTTTACCTTAGTTTTTTGCTTTATCGTTCTTCAAAAAATAGCTCAAATGTCAATGTTAAGGAAAATAAAGATAAAAATTTAAGCGCAAAACACTTTTTTATCGTGGGATTTTTAACAAATTTATCAAACCCTAAAGCCATTTTATACTTTGCGAGCATATTTTCAAGATTTATCGATAAGTCAGGCAATGTCTACCACATCATACTTTTAGTTGCGGTTATATCAATACAAAGCGTTCTTAGCTTCATACTCTTGGGCAAATTGTTTTCTTTGCCTAAAGCACGTGAAGCCTTTCTTAAAAAACAACGTCTTTTAGACGGAATTTGTTCACTCGTTTTTGCCGTTTTTGCCACAATCATCTTTTATGAGCTTGTGCTTGAAATTTTAAATGCTTTAAAAGGGTGATTTAACTATAATTAAGGCTTTAAATTTTTAAAAGGCCTGCCTTGTTAAGTGGTGTTATAAATTTTATCGTCTCGGTTGTTAGCCAGTGGGGATATACCGGGATATTTTTTATGATGTTTTTAGAAAGTTCGTTTTTCCCGTTTCCAAGCGAAGTAGTCATGGTTCCTGCCGGATACTTAGCACATAAGGGCGAGATGAGCCTAACTTTGGCATTTATGGCAGGAACTCTTGGTTCATTAGCCGGAGCTATTTTTAATTATTATTTGTGCTACTTTTTTGGTCGTCCCCTCATTCAAAAATACGGTAAATTTGTTGGCATCACAGATAAAAAAATGCAAAAATTCGAAAACTTTTTTAACAAACACGGTGAAATTTCGACATTTAACTGCCGTTTGATCCCAGGGATCCGCCAATACATCAGCTTGCCGGCAGGACTTACTAAAATGAATGTTTTAAAATTTAGTTTATTTACTACGTTGGGTGCTGGGATTTGGGTTGGTATACTACTTTGGGTTGGCTACTTTCTGGGTCAAAATGAGGAGTTGATATCAGCCAAGTTAAAAGAGATAACATTATGGCTTTTGTTTGTCGTAGCCCTACTCTTTGCAGTATATTTTATCTTTGTAAAATATTTTAAAAAAGCTTAAAAACATTTTTTGATATAATCTATAAAAATTTAAATAAAGGTGAATTTTGAGAGAAAAATTTGAGTATTTCTTGGCTGTATTGGTTATAAAAATTTCTAAAATTTGCCCTATTTCTTTTTCATATAAATTTTTTAAATTTATTGCCGTATTATTATATTACACACTTGGATCAAGACGGAAACTAGCCATTAAAAATTTACGTCTTGCCTATACAAATTTAACACAAAAAGAGATAGAAAATATAGCTAAAAATAACTTCACAAGCCTTAGTAAAACACTTTGCGAGAGCCTCTTACTATATAATGACAAAAAAACGCTTGACGAGCTTATCATAAACGGCAAAGAGGCGATAGAAACCGTAAACCGCCTTTGCGATAACGGCAATCGCCCGGTTTTGTTCACAACGGCTCATTTTGGCAACTGGGAAGCTTTGGCGCATTATTTTGGTTTTAACGGCTACAAACTAGTTGTTGTGGGCAGAGAAGGCAATAACTTACTTATAGAAAAAAATATCACAACGCCATCTCGCACTAAATTTGGTAACGCCCTAGCCACAAAAGATAACGCAATGATAAAAATGGTAAAATTTCTTAAAAAAGGATACCATGCAGGGATTTTGATAGACCAAAAACCAGGAGCCATAAATTCCATTCCGTCAACCTTTTTTGGAAGAGAGTGCTTAACGTCAAAAGCTATCGCACAGCTTAAATTAAAATTTAATCCAGTTATAATACCGATCTTTGCAATAAGAAAAGATGATGGACGATATGAGATTATCGTTAAAAATTTTGATGAAAGCGGTTTAAACGGCGATAGTGAGCATGATACTAAATTTATAACGCAACAAATAAACGATATATTTGAAGAGGTTGTGAGGCTTGATCCTGCACAGTGGTTTTGGATGCATAATAGGTGGAAAATGTGAGAGCTCTTATCATTAGCGATGCAAGAGCCGGACATGAAAGCCAAAGTGTGGCGTTTTGCGAACTCAAAGGATATAAATTTGAGATCCTGCGTATCAAATTCTCATATAAATGGCTTAAATTTTTAAGTTATTTGCTTGATTTTTTGCGTATATATCTGCCTATTTTTAACTATAGCAGTTTGAAATTTCAAAATTTTGATATAGTTGTTTCGGCTGGCTCTACGACGTATTATGCTAACAAATATTTTGCAAGAAAATTTAAAGCAAAAAACGTAGCACTAATGGCTCCAAAAGGTTTTAGAAATGACTTTGATATTGTATTTTGCACACATCATGATAATTTTCATGCCAAAAATGCGACCATATTGCCTGTAAATTTAAACTATCTAAAGCCAACAAACTACTACACCCCGCAAAAAAAGGCGATAGGTTTTATCATCGGCGGTAGCAACAAAAGCTTTGTCATGAGTGAAGAGATAGTAAAAACCATAAAAGAGATAAGGGCTAAATTTAGTGACCATGAAGCGCTTATTACAACATCTCCGCGAACTCCAAAAGAGATAGAATGCGTGCTAAAAAAAGAAAATTTTAACTTTTTTGTAAGCTATCTTGAAGACAAGATAAATCCAATATATGACTTTTTAAAACACTGCAAATACGTATTTATCACCATCGACTCCGTATCCATGATAAGCGAAGCCGTGTGTAACCTTAACGCAAATGTAGTCATACTGGAACTTGAGAGAAAAGACGAGCATAATAAATTTGATGATTTCATACAAAATTTAAAAGATAAAAAACTGGTTGAAATTTATCAAAAAAACGAGGTGTTTGCCAAAACCGAAAAGATAAATTTAGCTAAAATTTTAAAAGAGATAAATATATGAAAGTAGTTCAGCTTTTACCTGAGCTAAATGAGGGCGGAGTGGAGCGTGGTGTAGTTGAGATAACACGCGAATTTAACAAATATAACATAAAATCATACGTGATAAGCGGTGGCGGAAAGCTGGTAAGCGAGATAGAAAAAAACGGCGTAACGCACATAACGGCTGATGTTTATAGTAAAAATTTGCTCACTATGATCCAACGAGTTTTAAAGCTTAGAAAAATTTTAAAAGAGATAGAGCCTGATATCGTGCATGTAAGATCTCGTGTGCCTGCTTGGCTTTTAAAATTTGCTAAAATCGGACTAAATCTAAATATAGTAAGCACAGTTCACGGTATAAATACACCAAATTTTTACAGTAAGATAATGACAGATGCCGATAAGATAATATGCGTAAGCAACGCCGTAAAAGAGCATATTATAAAACATTTTAATGTGCAAAATGATAAAATATCGGTTGTTTTTCGCGGTGTTGATCTTACCAGCTTTGATCCTAAAAATTTAGCCGATAAGAGAACTTTAAGAGATAAGTTTAAGATAGAAAGCGAGCTTGTTATAAGTGTTGTTGGACGCATAACCCAGATAAAAAATATCGAGACTATCTTAAAAGCGACCGCTTTGCTAAAGCAAAATTTTAGCAGTGTCTGCCTCATAGTAGCTGGTGGAGCACATCCCAAAAAAGAGGAATACTTTAACAAACTTAAGGCGCTAACTAAAGAGCTTGGACTTGATAAAAATGTAAAATTTTTAGGTAGTATTAGTGAAGTAGCTAAAATTTACAAACTAAGTGATGTGGTGGTGAGTGCGACCTTAAAACCCGAAAGCTTTGGTAGAAGTGTGGCTGAAGCCATCGCTCTTAATACCCCGGTAGTAGCTAGTAATCACGGCGGTGTGAAAGACATCATAAAAGATGGAGAAAATGGCTACTTTTTTGAGCCACTAGATGAAGCGGAGCTTTCTAAAAAGATACTCTTAGCGCGCGAGCTTAAATTTGATGGATTTAATTACATAAAAGAGAAATTTAATCTAGAAAATATGACAAAAGAGACAATTAAAATTTACAAGGATTTTTATGATACAAAAAATAACTTATGAAAATATTATGACTTGGCTAATGTGTCTTCTGGTTGTTAGTTTTTTTATTGGAAAAAGCTTTAATGTGGTTGGTGGGCTAATAGTAGTTTTATTTTTGATACATATCATAAAAACACGTTCTTTTTGCTTGTTTAAGGATAAGATTTTTATATTTTTATCTATTTGGTGTGGATATATGTGTCTAACCGCACTATGGGCTGTAAATAAAGTAGGTGCTGTAAACTCTGCTAGCAAGGTGTTTTTGTGGGTGCTTTTATATTTGGCTATAAAAGAAAGCCTGAGCACAAAAGAAAAGCTTGAAAATTTCTTTAAATTTGTGGCAATCATAGTACTACTTATAGCATTTAACGCACTACTCCAAATAGCAATAGGCTACAATATGTTTGGTACTGCTATAAAAGACGGCAGGGTGTCGGATCTGTTTTACAGCGACTCCAGGGATTACTCTTATATACTTCCGCTTTTTGTAGGCATATTTGGCGCGATGCTTTCTTTAAAAGATCGTTTAAAATCACACTACGTTTTATATTCACTAGCACTTTTTGCACTTTTGATATCCATGCCAGCAAGCGGTTCTAGAGGTCCTCTTATCATACTTGCTGTATTTATACCGGTAATAGCTTGGGTTAGTCCATATAGAAAGTATGCATTTGCAGCACTTGGAATACTTATTTTGTGTATAAGCGCCATGGTTTTAACAAATGATAAATTGCAAGATAGACTAACTACATTATCAAATCCATTTGAGAGTCAGAAACACTATAGGATAGCCATATGGAAAACATCGTTTGAAATGTTTAAAGACAATCCGATCTTAGGCGTTGGGTTTAAGAATTTTAGAGATAGGCAGTTTGATTATTATAAAGACGAATTTGAAAGCTATGAGATAAATAAAGAAAAAAACTTGACAGTTCATCACTCACATAGTCCATGGATGGATATATTGGCTGAGCAAGGGCTTGTAGGATTTTGCTTTGGGATTACGCTTTTAGTAGGTGTGTTTTTAAGAATTTACAAAAAAGGTGCCTTTATGTTTATAAGTACTTTTAGTGTACTTTATGCGTTTTCTTTCTTAAATTCATCCTATATACTATCTGGTAGTCGCACAGCATTTTTTATGATATTTGCCATTACTTTATTTGTTTTGCTTGATAATTATTATGGTTTAATTACAAAGAAAGATAATGAATAGTTTAAAATTTCTACAGCGCAAAGAAAAGGATTACTCTCGTTTTAACATCATAAAAGACTTAGTTAAAGACGTTAATATCAAAAATGAAATTTATATACTAATGCCTTTTTCAAAAAATGTTTTTTTAAAAAATTTCTTTAAAAGATACAGGATAATAAACGACTTTTTTATCTCAAACTATGACACCTATGTGTATGACAGAAAAAAGATAGGCAAGCTAAATCCTCGTGCTTGGATAAAATTTTTACAAGACTATATAAATTTTAAATTCTCAAAATATCTACTTTCGGATACAAACGAGCACTTTTTATACTGGCAAAGTTTGTTTGGAAAATTTAACGGCAAACATCTTGTTTTACCTGTTCTTGCTGATAAAAACATATACTATCCAATACAAAATGATATAAAAAATGAAAAAATAAAGGTGCTTTTTTACGGTTCTTTTATACCGCTTCATGGCATAGATGTGATACTTCATGCGTTTAGTATCCTAGAAAAAGATGGAGTGCAGTTTGACGGCGAGATAGTAGGTAGTGGGCAGACATACAAAGAGTATAAAAGGCTTTTTGATAAGCTTGATCTTAAACAAGTGAAGATGGATGGCGAGTTTATAGCTGAAAATGATTTAGCTAAGATAATACGCAGTAGTGATATAGTGCTTGGAGTATTTGGTAGCTCAAATAAGGCAAAAAGCGTAGTGCCAAACAAGGCATATCAAGCCTTAGCTTGTAAAAAACCACTTATCACGATGCACTCAAAGGCTATTTATGAGTTTTTTGATGATAATGAAATCATGATGTGCGAAAATTCACCAGAAATTTTAGCAAAAAGCATTAAAGAGCTGATAAAAAATAGTGATAAAAGAGAATCACTTGCACAAAATGGATATAATAAATTTATCTTTTTATATGAAAAAACAAAGATCGAATTTGAAAATTTTATAAAAGCGATTGATGAGGAAATAGGATGATATGGTTTTATATTTTTATAGCATTTTTAGCCATTGTGATATCACTTCGATACAACTGGTGGAGAAAAAGCGAGAGCCTTGCTCATGCTAGAGTTCTTATGTATCATAGCATAGATACACACAAAGGCGATAAATTTGACAAATGGCGTGTGAAACCTGAAGACTTTGAAAAACAGATGGCGTGGCTATATAAAAATGGCTTTACAAGCTACACCATAAGTGAGCTTTGCGATTTTAGCGAGCTTCCCAAAAAAGCCGTTTGTATAACATTTGACGATGGATATGCTGATAACTTTACAAACGCCTATCCTATACTTAAAAAATATGGCTTTAAGGCAACTATCTATATAGTGCCAAACCAAGAGACAAATCATTGGGAAGAGAAGAATACAAACCATATATCGCGCATGTTAAGCAAAGATGAAATTTTAAAGATGTCTGATTTGGTCGAGTTTGGCTCACATACGATGTCTCATCTAAATTTAGAACGCGCAAGTTTAGAAAACGTAAAAGATGAGCTAATAAACTCAAAAAAATCAGTAGAAAATTTAAGTAAAAAAGAGTGCAAGGCATTTGCTTATCCATACGGCAAATACAACGACGATATAGCTTGCCTAACAAAGGATGTGGGATACAAAAATGCCGTTATAGTAAAACGTGGTTTATTTAAATCAAAAGATGATAAATTTACCATAAAACGCATAGGAATTCTTGGCACCGAGAGCGTTTTTGACTTTTGGCTAAAATTTCATAAAGTAAGGAATAAACTATGATAAAAGCTTCGGTTTATATGATATGTATGAACGAGCAAAGGCATATAAGAAGAGCCTTAGAAGCCGTTAAAGACTTTGATGAGATAGTTGTTGTAGATAGTGGTAGCTCTGATGAAACAGTGCAAATCGCAAAAGAGTACACAGATAAAGTTATATATAAAAAATGGGAGGGCGAAGGCATACAAAAGGCTTACGCGCTAGCGCAATGCACAAATAAATGGGTACTAAATATTGACGCTGATGAAGAGGTAACTCCAGAGCTTAAAAGAGAGATCGTTGAGCTGATGAAGCAAGATGAGTATGGCGCTCTTGATATACCGTTTCACGAGTATAGTCTAGGTAAGATTTGCCATGACAAAGTACGTAAAAATACACATATAAGATTTTTTAAAAAAGAAAATGCTAGATATACAAATATGGGTGTTCATGCTCAGGTTGAAATTTTTGATACAAAAATAAAACGTTCAAAAGGAACGATACATCATTTTAGTGATAAATTTATACATGAATTAGTAATGAAAAACAATAATTATTCAACACTAAGAGCCGAACAAAAAGCCGGCAAAAAAAATAAAAGTTCATTTTTAAAACTACTTTTTATATACCCACTTACGTTTTTTAAGTCATACTTTTTAAGACGTTCATTTTATGATGGCAAAAAAGGCTTTATTACGGCAAATATCAATGCATTTTATGCATTTATGAAAGAGGCAAAGCTTTATGAGCTGGACAATTTTAAAGGAAAACAATGAAAGGCATAATCCTAGCAGGCGGTAGCGGCACTAGACTCTATCCTCTAACAAAGGGTGTTAGCAAACAACTCATGCCCATATATGATAAGCCTATGATTTATTATCCATTATCTGTTTTAATGCTAGCAGGTATCACAGAGATACTTATTATTACCACACCAAACGATCAAGCTGCTTTTAAAAATTTACTCGGAGATGGCTCTGATCTTGGACTTAAATTAAATTATATTATCCAGCCAAGTCCAGACGGTCTGGCTCAAGCATTTATCTTAGGTGAAAAATTCCTTGACGGCGATGATGCATGTTTGGTTCTTGGTGATAATATATTTTATGGACATGGTTTTACAAAGTTACTAGCACAGTCAGTGGCTAATGTAAAAGAAAATAATGCAACTGTATTTGGCTACTATGTAAGAGACCCTGAAAGATACGGTGTGGCTGAGTTTGATGCAGATGGTAATGTGGTATCCATAGAAGAAAAACCAAAAAATCCAAAATCAAACTATGCTGTTGTTGGGTTGTATTTTTATCCAAATGATGTGGTAAAAAAAGTAAAAGATGTAAAACCATCAGAGCGCGGAGAGCTTGAGATAACAACTTTAAATGAAATTTATTTAAAAGAAAACAGGCTAAAAGTCGAGCTTATGGGGCGTGGATATGCGTGGCTAGATACAGGCACTCATGAGAGCCTACTAGAAGCTAGTCAGTTTATACAAACCATTGAGAATAGACAGTCACTTAAAGTAGCGTGCCTAGAAGAAATAGCTTATGAGATGGGATATATCTCAAAAGAAAAACTTCTTGAGCTAGCAGAACCTTTAAAGAAAAATCAATACGGACAGTATCTAATTAATAGAGCGAAACAACCCGGAAGGATTAAGTAGATATGAACTTTATAAGAACGCGTATCCAAGACGTTGTTATTATCGAGCCAAAGGTGCATGGAGATAGTCGTGGCTACTTTGTAGAGACCTTTAGACAAGATAAGCTAGAGGAATTATTAGGTTACAAGATAAAATTTTGTCAAGACAATGAATCAAAGTCAAGTAAGGGAGTTTTAAGAGGACTTCACTATCAGCTTGCTCCTTTTGCACAGACAAAACTTGTTCGTGTTATACAAGGAAGAGTTTTAGATGTCGCGGTTGATATCAGAAAAGGCTCACCAACTTTTGGACAACACGTAGCTGTAGAATTAAGCGCTGAAAATAAAAGACAACTACTTATACCAAGAGGCTTTGCTCATGGCTTTGTAGTTCTTGAAGAAGATACGATATTCGCATATAAGGTAGATAGCTACTATAGTCCGGAATGTGATAGAGGTATAGCATTTGATGATAAAAATTTAAATATTGACTGGATATTAAACCATGATGAGTTAAATTTATCACAAAAAGACAAGGTTCAGCCAAAGTTATTTGATATAAAAGACAGTAAAGAGATATTTGAGTTTGGAGTAAACTACTATGCTTAATATCCTAGTAACCGGCTCAAACGGGCAGCTTGGCTCTGAGATAAGAGAGCTAGCGTCAAACTATGAGTATAAATTTTTCTTTACAGATAGAACTAATATAGACATCACAGATAAAAATGATATAATAAATTTTTGTCAGACAAACTCTATCAACGCTATCATTAACTGTGCGGCATATACAGCTGTGGACAGGGCTGAGAGCGACATAGAAAATGCTGATCTAGTAAATAGAAAAGCTGTAAAAAAGCTCTCTCTTGTCGCAAAAGAGCTTGGTATAAAGCTAGTTCATATCTCAACTGATTATGTATTTGACGGTAAAAATTACAAGCCATACATTGAGGAACATCAGACAAATCCACAGTCGATTTACGGCA
The DNA here is from genome assembly GCF_012978615.1 of Campylobacter sp. RM9328. Taxonomy (NCBI): domain Bacteria; kingdom Pseudomonadati; phylum Campylobacterota; class Epsilonproteobacteria; order Campylobacterales; family Campylobacteraceae; genus Campylobacter; species Campylobacter sp. RM9328. The sequence goes on from NZ_LIWF01000005.1 coordinate 102,856, forward strand.
AGTCAAAGCTTGATGGTGAGACTGAGATGAGAAATATAAATCCACTAAATTCTATCATTATTAGAACTTCATGGGTTTATAGCTACTATGGAAATAACTTTTTAAAAACGATGCTAAGACTTGGCAAAGAAAAAGAGAGTTTGGGTGTGATATATGACCAAGTAGGCGCTCCGACATACGCAAAAGATTTAGCAAAAGCTATACTTGACATTATCCCACAAATTAGTAACAACAAAGTGGAAATTTATAACTACTCAAACGAAGGTGTTTTATCTTGGTATGACTTTGCAAAAGAAATAATGAAGATGGCAAAACTACCTTGCAAGATAAACCCAATAGAGACATTTGAATACCCAACACCGGCAAAGAGACCGCATTTTTCATTACTAAACAAAAGTAAGATAAAGTCGAAATTTAACGTAGTGATACCATATTGGAAAGATGGCTTGGATGACTGTTTAAAAAGACTAGGGGAGAGAAGATAATGTTTAATAACTCAAATAAAACTATTTTAGTAACAGGCTGTGCTGGATTTATAGGAAGCAATTTTGTGCCGTATTTTTTAGAAAAGTATCCAAACTATAATATTGTAAATTTGGATCTTTTAACCTATGCTGGAAATTTAGAAAATTTAAAAGAGTGTGAAAACAACCAAAGATATAAATTTATAAAAGGCGATATCTGTAACCGTGAGCTTGTGGAGTTTATATTTTCTGAGTATGATATAAGGGGAGTTATCCACTTCGCGGCCGAAAGCCATGTGGACAATAGCATCAAAAACCCCGGTGTATTTGTGCAAACAAATGTAAATGGCACCTACACTCTTGTAGACGTGGCTAAAAAGCATTGGATGGATAAGCCATTTGTCTATAAAAAAGAGTACGAAGACTGCAGGTTTCATCATATAAGCACAGATGAAGTATATGGCACGCTATCAGAAGATCCAAATGATCTTTTTACTGAAAAGACGCCTTATGCTCCAAATTCACCATACTCAGCATCAAAAGCTTCAAGTGATATGATAGTAAGGGCTTATGTGGAAACTTTTGGACTAAACTGTGTTATCACAAACTGTTCAAACAACTATGGCCCAAAACAGCATGATGAAAAGCTAATCCCAACTATCATAAGAAACGCTCTAAAAGGCAATCCTATCCCAATATATGGTGATGGCAAAAACATAAGAGACTGGCTATATGTGCTTGACCACTGCAAGGGTATAGATTTGGTTTATCACAATGGCAAAAGGGGCGAGACATATAATATCGGTGGAAGAAACGAGCGAACAAATCTGCAAATCGTGGATAGAATATGCGAAATTTTAGATAAAGAAGTGCCAAAGCAAAACTTCTCATACAAAAGCCTAATAACTTTTGTAGAGGATAGAGCTGGACATGATAGACGCTATGCTATAGATGCGACTAAGATAGAAAATAAACTTGACTGGAAAGCTGATGAGAATTTTGAGACAGGTATTATAAAGACTGTTGAGTGGTATTTGAAGAAGTATGGTATATAAATCAAAATACCAAAAATTAGTGCCTAACAAATAGGCACTAAAATATTTAAGAAATTTTCTTTTGTTTTGGTCTAAATACCTTCATTACATTTTCATCTGTTTCGATAAAAGCCCCTTCGATAAGGTCTATGCAGTATGGCACAGCAGGAAATATCGGCTCAAGGCACTCTCTTATAGCTTTTGGCTGACCCGGTAAATTTATGATTAAAGATTTACCGCGAATGCCGGCAGTCTGCCTTGATAAAATTGCCGTTGGGACATATTTCAAGCTTGCCGCTCTCATTAACTCCCCAAAGCCCGGCATCATCTTCTCACATACATCTTCAGTTGCCTCAGGAGTTACATCTCGCACTGCAGGACCGGTTCCGCCTGTTGTTAAGATAAGACTACATCCAAGCTCGTCTGACATATATTTAAGGCGCTTTTTGATAAGTTCGAGCTCATCTGGTATAACCTCGTAAAAATACTCGCATTCGCTTACTATCCATTCACCAAGCACTTCTTTTATAGCTGGTCCTGATTTGTCCTCATATGTTCCGTCACTCGCCCTATCGCTAAGTGTTAAAATTCCTATTTTTACTTTCATATAATCTTCCTATTTATAAATTTTATTTAAAATTTCAGCCACCATATCTTTATCTATCGTTTCGTAGCTTAAAAGATATTCGGCTATAGCTTCAATTTGCGTATCAACACCCTTTAAAAAGCTTACCACTTCCTCTTTTGCTTGCAAAAGTATCTGCTCGACATCCATTTGATTTGGAATAAAGGAGCTCCCCATTCCGTATTCAAAGATCATTTTTTGAGCGATATCTTTTGCTAAATTTAGATCATTTTTAGAATTTGAGAACAGATCATTTTGATCAAGCTCAAGCTTGCATCTGCCTGATAAAAATACCTTGATACGAGCTAACATTTGGGATTTTGACTCTATCTCTCTTTCAACGCCTATAAAACGATCCTCTACTAAAGAAATTTTTTCAAATCCAACGTCAAACCAATACGCACTTAACACCTTTGCCGCCTGATAAACAGCTTGTATCTTTTTTTCGCTTTCGGAGTAGCTTAGGATTTTCTTTTTGCCAAGTAAAACCTTGTTTGAAACAGCTTCAAAGTCTGATATATCTATACTTGTTTTATTTTGCCTTAGCGCACTTATAGCAGCTTCATTTACCAAGGTAGAAAGAGCCGCTCCGCTAAATCCTACACTCATTTTGGCTATCTCATTTACGTCGACATTGCAGCTTTTTCCGTTAAGATATGCTTTAAGTATCGCCACCCTATCCTTAAAATCAGGCATAGAAAGAAAAATCCTCCTATCAAACCTTCCGGATCTTAAAAGCGCCTCATCTATCATCTCCATGCGGTTTGTTGCAGCTATGACTATAACGCCCGAGTTATCTTCAAAACCATCCATTTCGGTTAAAAGCTGGTTTAGCGTAGCTTCACGTTCATCGTTTCTACTGCCTCCCCTACTCTTGCCGACAGCATCTATCTCATCGATAAAGATAATAGACGGTGCATACATCTTAGCTTTTGAAAAAAGCTCTCTAACGCGTTTTGCACCCATTCCAACATAAATTTGAACAAAGCTAGCACCGTTTTGATAAAAAAACGGCACATTTGCCTCTCCTGCTACAGCTTTTGCAATTAAAGTTTTACCTACTCCAGGAGGTCCAACCATCAAAACGCCCTTTGGCATCTTTACACCAAAGCTTTTGTATTTTAGTGGATTTTTAAGAAAATCGACGATCTCGCTAAGTTCTATTTTTACCTCACTAATGCCTGCCACATCGCTAAATTTCACATTTGATATAACAGGAACGCCAAAAGAATTTACAACACTTTCGACATCATAAACAGGCTTTTTTTCCTGTTCCAACTCTTTTTTTCTAAATCTAACAAACAAAAACATTACAAAGAAAAGCACAAAAGAAACTATAAAAATAGTAAAAATTTCACTCACTGATATGTATCTTTCCTTTTGTTCTATTGGCACCTTTTTTATGAGTTCTTTTACGTCTATGCCGTCTTTTATGATTTTATATCTATTGTTTTGTGCATAGATTATTACTTCGTTATCTTCTATAACTGCTTTGTCGATAAAGTCTCCGTCAAGAAGCGCGCTATAAGCATCATATCTTATCGTTTTTGGCTCTTTTAAAAGTGCAAATCCTATAAGCAAAAGTAGCAAAATCAAAACAATGACTACTATATTTTTTTTATTAAATTTAAAATTAAATTTTTGCATAATTTAATTCCTCTTCTATCTCATAATCCTTAAGCCAAAGCCACTCTTTTGATATATCGCGTTCTGATTTGATCTTAATTTTATTATAAAACTGATCAAATCCTTCGTAAAATTCATTGTTTTTTTGTTCAACCAAAACGCCAAGTTCTACTTTATGTTGCTTTCTAAATTCTAAATTTTTCTGCCTTGTTATCTCTTTTAGTGTATTTAACCTAGCTTTAGCTATATCGCCACTAACGTCTATCTTCATAGTTGCCGAATGTGTGTTAAAACGCGGTGAATAAACAAATGCATGTAGATGAGTAAGCGGAAATTTCTTGAAATTTTCAAGCCCTTCATCCCATATCTCTTCACTCTCGCCGGGATGTCCGACTATATAATCCGTCCCAAGTGCAAATCCAAGCTCGCTAAGCTCATAGAATAATTCCAAGTCACGCAAGGCTTCATTTCTTCTGCGCATGATACGAAGCATTCTTTCGCTTGTATGTTGAAGTGCAATATGAAGATGTTTTTCTAGCCACGGCTCGTTTAAAATTTCTCTAAAACTATCATCTATCTGGCTTGGCTCAATACTACCAAGCCTGATGCGCTTAATGCCTGAAATTTTACCCAAATTTGCAAGAAGAGCGCCAAGCGAACTGCCTGTATCTTTGCCATAACTGCCTATATTTGTCCCTGTCAAAACAAGCTCGTTATAGCCGTTTTGAGATAAAATTTTAGCCTCGTTTAAGATATTTTGCTCATCCATACTACGTGCTTTACCGCGCACGCTAGGGATTATGCAATAACTACAAGAAAAGTTACAACCTTCTTGAATTTTTATAAAAGCTTTTGTGTGATTTTCATAATTTGTAACGATATCTCTGTCTATGGACTTTAAATTTCCAAGCTCAAAAAATCTACCTTGCGAATTTAAAAGCGTGTTGATATTTGCTTTTTCACTAGCTCCTATCACGCCAAAAATTCCATTCTTATCAAACAGCTCTTTGCCTTTACTAACAGCTCCGCAACCCGTTAAAACAACCTTAGCACCACGTCTTTTTACATTATTTATATAAGCTCTTACGCCACTATCTGCGCTATTTGTTACAGTGCATGAGTTTATGATGACGATATCTGCGCTATCTTCGTCGTTTGTTATCTCATAGTCTTTGATGTATCTTTTCATAAGCTCAGTGTCGTAGATATTTGTGCGACAACCGAATGTTTTAAAAAACACCTTTTGCATTATATCCAGCTACTTTCATTTTCAAGCTCGCTATGTGGGCTTGGGTCTTGTTTTTTGCTTAGATACATGGTTTGCGTAGGGTAAGCTATCTTTATATCATCCTCCTTGTTAAATGCGTCTATGATCTCGGCACTTATCGTGCTTCTAAGAGCAAGTGCCGCGTATGAATTTGTCATATACCAACTTGAGATATTTACTCCATAAGGCTCAAAAAAAGTAAAAACTTTCGGCTCTACGTTTGGATTTTTTATACTGTATTGACTGCGTAATTTTGTCATTTGGCGCTTTGCGATATCGGTATATCCTTTTGAGTATTTTCTAACTATACTTTTTGCTATATAGACAGCTTTTTTATGGTTACTATCAAAGCTAAGCACGATATCTATGCCATCCCAAACAGTCTTCATGCCGTAGTGAGAGTAGTTTGCGATAAGATCGGTAAATATATAATTATTTGGTATAAAGACGATTCGTCCTGCACGACGATTTACTTTATATGTCGTATATGTTACATCCTCAAAAACAGTCATCCTAAGAAGAGAGATGTCGATAATATCACCAGTAAACTCAGAACCGTTATGTAGCACTCTTATCCTATCTCCAACATGTATCGAGCCACCAAACATTATCACCATCCAGCCAAGCATACTCATAAACATATCTTTCATAGCAATAGCAATACCAGCTGACGCAAAACCAAGCACAGTAACGATATAAGTTACGTTTTCTATATATGCAAACAAAAGTATAAGTATAATAAGCGTAACGTTTAAAAAGTTTAGAAATTTATTTACCGTATAAAAGCGCTCATTATCAGTTATCGTTCTTTTGGCTATAAATTTAGCCAAGAACGAAAGTATGATCGTTGCTATCAACCAAATCGTGATATTTAACATGCTAAAAAATTGTGCTTTTATATCATTTGTAGCTATACTTATCGCCTCGTCGGCTCTTTTGCCATATACACTAAATGTCGTTTGTGCGATCTGTTTTGCTGCGCTTAGTTCTGAAATTTCTTGTCTTGTTGAGTAGAGTAAATTTCTATTCTCCTCGCTATTATCAAGATCAAGCATAGCAACTAAAAGTTTTTCTTTCTCATCAAGCCTAGATAAAACCATGTCAAGTTCAAGTATATGACGAGAATATTCGTCTTTATTTGTTTTTACTTTTTTAATATAAGAAAACCCTGAGATAAGAGCGATCGGGTTTATGATACGTGGTGGATTTTCTACTTCAGGTGCGGCAAGCATGGCTGAAAATGGTGTCTTCTCATACTCTTTTAGTAAATTTACCTGCTCTTTTAAGGTCTCTATCCTCTTTGCAGTATCGCTAGTCTTACGAGAATTTTTATCCATTTTTTTTATGGCAGCTTCGCCCTCTTCCAACTCAGAAAGCAATTTTTGGTATGTGTTGTAGTTTGCGTATCTAGTTATCCACGCATTACCTTTTAGCAAGCTATCTATGGCGTCTATTTGTTTTTGCACTTCAGTGATCTTAAGTGAAATTTCAGAGTCTTGAACGGATATAGTGGAGTTATCTTCCGCACAAGCAAAAACAAAAATAGAAAATAAAACAACTAAAAATTTCATTTAAATTCTCTTAAAACTTTTAAAACATCACTTTTTGATATGTTATCTTTTATAACCGCATTTCCAATGCCGTCTGCAAGGATAAATTTTATCTTGCTATTTTCACTCTTTTTATCAAGGAAAAATGCGTCGTAAAATAGTTCTTCGTCATTTATCTTATAGCTTGTCGGCAAGTCAAATTTTAACAAGAGCCTCTTAACTCTTTCAACCTCTTCTTTACTCATTAAACCCAAGTGCAAAGCAAGAGCATTTGCCATGTTTACACCGATGGCAACAGCTTCTCCGTGAAGATAGGTTTTATAGTTTGTTTGGTTTTCTATTACATGGGCAAATGTATGGCCATAGTTTAAAACAGCCCTTACACTTTTTTCTTTCTCGTCGTCCATAACAACATTTGCTTTTATGCCAACTGCTTTATATATTAAATTTGCTAAATTTTTTTCATCGTTTAAGTCAGCATTTTCGAGCCACTCAAACATCTCTTTGTCAAATGTTACGGCCATCTTGATAGCCTCAGCTACGCCTGCACTAAACTCGCGCTTGGCTAATGTTTGTAAAAATTTACTTTCACAGTAAACCGCTTCTGGCTGATAAAAAGAGCCGATCAAATTCTTTCCAAATTTATTATTTACTCCGGTTTTTCCGCCTACACTTGCATCAACCTGAGATAAAAGAGTGGTTGGGATGTTTATAAATTTTATCCCTCTTTGATAAATACTAGCCACAAAACCCACCATGTCGCTTATTACGCCACCACCAAAAGCTATTAGCGTGCTACTTCTATCAAGACGGCTTGTAAACAATTGCTCTAAGATGCTCTCAACCGTAGTTAAATTTTTATACTCTTCGCCGTCAGGAACAGTAACTATAAAATAATCATCGCACTTTAAGACATCAAGAAGTCTTTTAAGATGAAGTCCCGCGACTTTTGGATTAGTTACGATCGCAACTTTTCCTTTTAGCTCTATGCGCTCAAGCTCATTTATATAAACCTTATAGTCATGCTCTTTTTGTTTTAATCTTAAATCTATTTGCATATTTACTCCGTATTTATGGATATTTTAGCCAAATTCTTTCAAATTTAAGTAAATTTTACACACTTGTAGGCACAAAAAGCTGCGCATTGTTACTTAATTTTTTATAAAGTCTATTCATGTCTCTTGACATAAAGGCAAAAGGGCTTGAGGTAACGATATTTTCGTTAAACACCACAAAATGCAACAGATCTTTGCTTTTTTTTAAAGCTATGATAGGATTTTTGTCTTTGCTACTCTCTATGGTTATACGTCTTGAAAATAGGTTGCTTATACTTTCAAAATGCTCTGTCAAAGCGTCTTTATCGCTATTTTGGCTATCAAAATGATAAAATTTCATATCAAGACTAAGCTGCGCGCAACAGTCCATTATGACGGCGGATTGATTTTCGATCTCTTGACTCTCTTCTCCAAGTATAACACCCTCTTTTACCTGTTTTAAGTCTAGCTTGCCCGTCTTTAAAACAGGTAGTTTTAGCGAGTAGAAAAATTTTTGAAATTTAAAGAAATACTCATCATCGCTAACGATCATACCGACATCTAATTTAAAAATTTCTTGTTTTATATAAGCTAGATCCTGTGAGAAATAATCCAACAAAACGCTTATTTTTTTATCTTTTATGCTTTTTAGCATATCTAAATTTTTGCCCAAAGTCGGATTTAAAACCTTAAGTATCAAGCGCTTATTATTTAGCTTAGAATTTAAGAACAAGCTATCTTCTATAAGCTTTGCAACTCGCTCTTTACTCATTTCATGCATGTCTATTATCGTATAGATATTGCTTCCAAAAGGGCTTGGAAACTGTCCCGGCTCACGTTTTATAGAGCGATAAACATTTTGCAAAACGTTAGGATCGCCAACTATTAAAAGCGTATCGTTTGGCTGTATCATCACGCTAGGCTTTGGAAGTATTATCTCGCCCATACGATAAACAAGCGAAATTCTCCACCTTTTTTGCTGAATGGCATTTATATGCCTATACATATATGCACTGCCGATAGGCACTTTTACTTCCATTATCTCGCCCTCGCCAAGACCAATGTTGTCAGCCAAAACAGGAACATCAGGCATACAGTCCATCAAGCGAGAAGAGACGATCTCCCTTACATCTTCAAATTCCAAATGCTTATCCGAGCTTATGCGCTCTTTTTCCTCTTTTGTAAGCTCCCATATATTCATAAAAACAAGCTCTGTCCTAGTACTTATTTTTCTTAAATTTTCATAAGCAGCAAATGCATCGGCTTTGTTTTGCATGACTATTAGAAACTGACTAAAATAGCCATCGGCAACACCTTTTAGCTTAGAAAAGCTTGTCGGATCAAAATAATAAAAACTAAAATTTTCAAGATTCATATCATCTGATATGATCCCGTTTTTTTCGATAACGATCGTATAGTGATGAGATACGGACTTTGCTTTTAAAAGTCTTTTAATAAAATTTTCAGCAAGTATTCCGTCTGCTATTATTAAAATTTTTTTCATAAATACTCCCATTAAAGGCGGCATTATAGCAAAACGGACTTAATCTATTACAATTTCAGACAAAAGCGTATCGATCGCTATATTTACGGTTTTGTTTATAGTTTCAAATACTGTTTTTGAGCTAGGATCCGGACAAAAAAGTTCTTTGTTTATTATCCCTGACTTTATCGATCTTGAGGCGTTAAACAGTTCATAGGCCATCGTTACTTCAGCCTTATCGCCTCTTATTTGAAGTGAGATTAAATTTACCTTTAGCCTGCTGTCATTTGTGCCTGGTGCAAAAACAGGAGATAGACCGCAGTTTGAGTAAACCCCTTTCACAAGCGCTTTGTATATCATCTCACTTGGCATAGCTACAAATTTTGCATCGTCTAAGTATCTTATCTTATTATTTTCGGCAACGATTAAAATTCTCCTACTATCTACTAGATCAAGCGCACTTACGCTATCTATGTAGATATTTTTAGAAGCATTTTTAACTGCCCTGCACTCCTTGTTTGAGTAGTAAATTTCATACATATCCGGTTGCGCAACCGTTGTTTTTATCGAACAACCGCTTAAGATTATCAAAGATACAAGGGCTAATGTAAATTTTCTCATTTCACTCTCCATTTTGTTTTTTATTTTCTACATCTTTAAAGAAAAATTCATAAGGGTTATCTTCCAAACGATAAAGCGCACCTCTAAATTCTCTTAATGTTTTTTGAAAATCACTTAGAAATTTAGTCGCCTCAAGCATGGTTGGGCTTAGCGCATTTTTAAGGTCATACTCGCCGTCTTGTAGCTTTTGTCTTAACAGCTGTTGCAAAGAGGAAAATTCTTTCGCATTTTTGTCAGCAGAAACCACAAAAGAATTTGAACTGTCAACAAGCCCGTTTAAATTTGACACAAGTTCTTTTATCTGTGCTTTTTCAAAATCGGATGTTATGTTTTTTAAATTTTCCACCATAGCTTTTGCATTCGCCATGCTCTCTTTATCATTTAGCTCTTTAGTGAACGCATCGATATTTTCAAGAATCGACTGTAAGTGGGCCATATTTTTATCAGAGAAGAAATTATCAAGCTTATCAAGGCTTTGACTTAGCTTTTCTGTGATATTTTGAGCGTTATTTCCAAGCTTTGAAAACAAACTAGCCTCAAGTTCTAAAACCAAACGTTCATCCTTTTTAAAGTCTTGTGTTCCACGACTTATGTTTATCGTTGCAACTCCACTTATAGGATGAAGCTCGATACTTGCCACACTGTCTTTTTTAATAGGTAGATCATCTCTAATCTTTAGTGTTATTTCGATTAAAGCACTGCTATCTTTTACAAAGTCGATCCTACTAACACTTCCTGCGGGAACTCCTATAAATTTAACCAAAGAGTCAGCCTTAACACCGCTTGGAAGCTCGTTTGTCCTTATATAGTAATTAACATAATCAAGCTTCGTATCGTTATTTGTCATCCACCAGATAAATACGGCAAGTGCGCTAAGGCAGGTTATAAAAAACATACCAACTATGGTATAGGAATTTCTATTTTCCATTATTTTTTCCTTGATTTAAACAACTCTTCAAGAGGGTTTCGATCGGCTTTTTCAAGCTCACTTAGCGTTCCCTCAAAGGCGATTTTTTTATTTTCTATTATCAAAAAACGATCAAGTATATCAAAGATACTGTCTGCATCGTGAGTAACCATAACAACCGTAAGCCCAAGCGAATCCCTCAAATCCCTTACAAGAGAGTCCATTTGACGTGAACTAACGGGATCAAGTCCGCTATTTGGCTCATCTAAAAATAAAACTTTAGGGCTAAGCACAAGAGCTCGCGCAAGTGCAGCACGTTTTTTCATACCACCGCTAAGCTCACTTGGATATAATGAAGCCACCTCTTTTTTAAGGCCTACCTTTTGTATCCAAAACATCGCGATCTCATCTATCTGTCGCTTGCTAAATTTAGAGTATTCAACCAGCATAACACCGACATTATCAAGTATCGTCATAGAGCTATAAAGCGCACCAAACTGAAACATCGTCCCGCTTTGAAGCTTTATCTTAGCTTGTGTTGCGATATCACTTTTCCACATATTTACGCCATCAAAGTAGATATCGCCCAAATTTGGCTCTTTTAAATATATCATCGTCTTCATAAGTGTTGTTTTGCCGCTACCGCTACCACCCAAAAAGCCGTAAATTTCAGCCTCCTTGATACTCCAACTGACATTATCGTGCATTATACGTTCGCCGTAACTTGTCGTGATATTTTCACCCCTAATAATATCTCTCATATCTCTAACCACATAAAAATTATCGCAAAAAACGCATCAAGCGCTATAACCCAAAATATCGCATTTACAACACTTATCGTAGTCATCTCACCAAGACTTTGAGCGCTTTGACTTACTCCAAACCCTCTCATGCAGCCAATTATCGCTATGACTGCACCAAAAAACGGTGCTTTTATCATACCAACCACAAAATGTCGAATTTCGATCATGTCTTTAAACCTAGCAAGATAGTCATTAAAGCTTATATCTAGCAAATTTTCACAAACTAGCATCTGCCCAAATATACTAACCGCATCAGTGATAAAAATTATCACAGGCAGACACAAAACCATAGCTATAATACGAGGAAGAACTAGAAAATTAAACGGTTTAAAGCCCATCGTTTTCATCGCATCTATCTCTTCGGTTAGCTTCATAACACCTATTTGAGCAGTAAAGCTTGATGCCGATCTACCTGCAACTACGATAGCTGCAATAAGCGGAGCGACCTCACGAAGAGTCAAAATTCCCATTATCTCAACTATAAATATGCTTGCTCCAAAATTTGCAAGCATGGAACTTCCAAGATAAGCAAGTACTACGCCTATCAAAAATGCGGTCAAAGATACGATAAACACGGCATTTACACCGGCGTCTTTTATGTAGTTACTAAATTCCTTAAACCTAAGCTGAGTGGGATTAATTAAAATTTTAAGAGTTTTGATGATAAATTCACCCAAAAATGCAGAAAATTCCAATAAATTTAAAATTCCGTCGCAAATTTTCTCACCTAAACGAGCGAAGAAATTTAGCTTGTTTTGAGCAGGGAAATAACTTGTGTCGATATTTTTATCATCGACTAATTTTAACATGGCTTTGATTTTTGGATTATTAACTTTTATATCGTATTTTTTGTTTTTAATGCTATTCTTAAGTAGGATCAAAACGGAGTAATCTATCTTTTCAAGCTCCGTCATATCTATCTCGATATCGCCGTTAAATTTTGATAATGTTAAAAAAATAGGTCGTAAAATTTTCGCATCTTTATAGCTCACATCTTCTTTAAAAATAAGCTTAGCCAAGCTCTGGTTTTTTATAAAAACGATACTTTGTGAGTTTGACAAAAATTTTCCTTAAAAATGCGATAATTAGGTTTTAAATTTTACTTTAAAACCTATAAAAGCAAGATAAAATTTCAAAATAAACATTTTTTTGCTAAAATCGCGGTTTAAGAAAAGGAAAACAAATGGAATTTAAAGTAACAAAAACCGATGGCAACGCAAGAACCGGTATATTAAAAACAGCTCACTCAGAGATCGCTACACCCGTTTTCATGCCTGTTGGCACGGTTGGCGCTGTAAAGAGCTTAGACGCTACCGATATGAAAGAAATACTAGACGCTAAAATCATACTCGCAAACACCTACCACATGTATCTTCGCCCTGGAAGCAAGATAGTAAAAGAGTTTGGCGGACTTCATGGATTTTCTAAATTTGACCGCTCGTTTTTAACCGATAGCGGTGGATTTCAAGCTTTCTCACTTCGTTCAAACACCAAAAATGACGATGGCGGTATAAAATTTAAGAGCCACATCGATGGCTCAACTCACTACTTCACACCAAAAAGCGTGCTTGATACACAGTATGACTTGGGAAGTGATATTATGATGATACTTGATGACCTTGTGGCACTTCCAGCTGAAAAAAAACGCGTAGAGCTAAGCCTAAAACGCACGATTAAATGGGCTGATGAGGCTATAAAATATCATAAATTTAAACAAAATGAGGGCGTGGGCCTTAAGCAAAATATCTTTGGTATCATCCAAGGTGGCACGGACTATGAGGCACGTAAATTTTGTGCACAGTCGCTTTGCGAGATGGACTTTGACGGTCTTGCTATCGGCGGGCTTAGTGTTGGCGAAAGCAACCAAGAGATGTATGACACGGTTGAGGGAGTGATACCATTTACCGACCCGGCGCGTCCGCGCTATCTCATGGGCGTAGGCACACCTGAAGACTTGGTAGAAAACGTAGAACGCGGAGTGGATATGTTTGACTGTGTTATGCCTACACGTAACGCAAGAAATGGCACGCTTTTTACAAGCTTTGGCAAGATAAATGTGAAATCGGCCAAATTTATAAATGATCATGCGCCGATAGATCCAGAGTGTGACTGCTATACCTGTCGTAACTACTCGCGCGGGTATTTAAACCACCTGTTTAAGGCACGTGAGCTTACATTTTTCCGTCTTGCAAGCCTACATAACCTGCACTATTATCTAAATTTAATGAAACAAATTCGCGAGGCGATAGCAAAGGGTGAGTTTGCTAAATTTAAAATCAACTTTTACGCAAAAAGAAGAGTAAATGACTGATATAGTTCATAGTATATCGGGGTATTTTTACACCGATATGTATGAGTATTTATACCTTGTAACGGACGATAGTGTTAAAAGCTATAAATTCATCTTTAAAGAGGGTAAAATTTATACAGATGACGGCATAACACAGATAAACGCCAACGACTTTATCGCCGTCATTAAGAAGATAACAAGCGAGTTTAGAAATAAAATTTTAGAACACTCAGCCCAGCTTGAAAGTTATGAAAAAATTTATACAAACCATAGGTATTTTTCAAATTTTATAAAAAAACACCCTGTTTTAAAGTATGAAATTCATAAATTTCAAAACAAAATTTCACACTTTTACGAAGCACTTGCCATATGTCAAAACGAACAGCCTGCATTAAAAAAACTACTGCAAAACTATACATATGAAGCAAATATCTTTAAAAATGTAGTAAATGAAAATGCCGTAAAAGCCGAAGAGATATTTAACTATATACAAAATATAAGAAGCGAGAAGATAAACCGCAACATCTCTATACGTTAACTCTGCTTTCATTGCTATTTTTGCCGTTAAATTTTATCACAAGTTTTTTTGGAATGAATACAAACGGAATGTTTTTAAGCCAGACGGAAAATGGGACCTTTGTGCTAAGCATAGCGATGCTTGTCATTGTTATGATTTTGATTTTTGTATTTTGGTTTAAAAGTAAAAAAGAGTAGAAACAAAGCCTTGAGCTTGCACAAAGCTTCGTTAAATTTTATTTTTTCTTAAAAAATCGTGAAATTTTAGCCTGCAGTTTAAACTGCTCTGCAAGCTCCATTATAGGGTAAGCTCCTGCGTATTTTTTACCGCCTTCTAAATTTTTGCTAACGCCTCCACGTGCAGCTACTTGCGCAAAGTCGCCGACACTCACATGTCCTGCAGAACCGCTTTGTCCGCCCATAACAACGTTTCTACCAAGTATAGTTGAGCCAGCAAGTCCTGTTTGTGAGACGATAAGACATCCCATGCCAAGTTCACAGTTGTGACCTATTTGAACCAAATTATCAACCTTGCTAAAATCAGCCACAACAGTGCTTTCAAACACGCCTCTATCTATCGTAGTGCATGCACCGATCTCTACGTAATTACCTAAGACAACATTGCCGTTGTGGTAAATTTTGACATGCTCGCCTGTTTTTGTATGTGCATAACCAAACCCGTCAGAGCCTATGACACAATTTGCAAGCAAATGACACTCATCACCTACGATACAGTCGTTATATATCACTACGTTTGGATGGATTATGCAGTTTTTGCCGATTTTTACATTATCGCCTAAAAATGCCCCCGCCATAATGACGGTATTTTCCCCAACCACAACATTTGATCCGATATATACATTTGGCATTATATTTGCGCTAGGATCTATGCTTGAGTCTTTTTTCTCGCAAAATAACGGCTTTGCGTAATCCTTACTAAGTATGGCAAACGCTAAATGGGGATTATCACACACCAGTGCCGTCATGCCCGAAGGAACGAATTCAAGTAAATTTTTAGTTACTAAAATTGCTCCCGCATTTGAACCGCTTATAAATTTAGCATTTTTCTCGCCGTCACAATACGTAAGTTCGGCTTTATTTGCATTTTTAAGAGAATTTAATGCAAAAATTTCAATATCTTCTCCGTCAAAACTCGCGCCCGTTTTTTGTGCAATTTCACTTAATTTCATCTTATATATCCATCAAAACCGATCCACCGCGAACGATGTCTACCGGATTAAATTTCTTTATCGCTTTTAGGAAATTATCTATCCTATTTGCATCATCGGCAACCATAACAATGATATAGTTTTCATTTGTATTTGCCACGCTTCCATTATATGCTTTTAGTATCGCATCAAGCCCACCAAAATTTTCATTTAGAGGAATTTTGATAAGAGCCATCTCTTTTTCCACAAATTCACCGCTTTCTATAACCTTGTAAGTGGGTATGAGCTTGTGAAGTTGCTTTACTATCTGCTCTAAAACTCGCTCATCTCCGCTTGTAACGATACTTAAACGAGAAAAACCGCTTTCAGGGATAGGGGCAACAGTAAGACTGTCGATATTGTAACCTCGCCCGGCAAAAAGCCCTGAGATCCTAGATAAAACTCCGTGTTCGTTTAAAACTATAACTGATATTACTCTTCTTATTGCACTCATTTTTGACCCTTATCATCAAGTATCATGTTGTATATCGCAGCCCCTGCAGGAACCATCGGAAGAACATTTTCAAAGCGATCTACCACGACGTCGATAAGTGAAATTTTATCGCTCTTAAGTGCTGCATTTAATGCATCTTCAAATTCTTTTTTGGTTTTTACCCTAAAACCTACTCCACCAAAACTTTCCGCAAGCTTGACAAAGTCAGGCTGGATACTAAGATCAGTGTTTGAATATCTATGCTCATAGAAAAATGTCTGCCACTGACGAACCATACCCAAAAAGCTGTTGTTTAAGATGATATTTACAACTGGCTTTTTATCAACAACCGAGGTCATAAGCTCTTGGATATTCATAAGAATAGAACCATCGCCGGTAAAATTTATAACAGGCTTATCGCCAACAGCCCATTTTGCACCAAGAGCAGCAGGTAAACCAAAGCCCATAGTCCCTTGACCACCGCTTGTTACAAGCTGTCTAGGTTTGTTAAAGGCAAAAAATTGCGCAACCCACATCTGATGTTGTCCAACATCGGTGGACACAACTACATCATCGCCTACCATTTGTGATGTTTTTTCTATAACCCACTGAGGTTTTAAAACTTCCTCGCTATCTGTGTATTTCAAAGGATACAAAGAGTTGTAGCGAGCTAAAATTTCACGCCATTTTTCAAAGTTTTCAGGTTTAGCATTTATGCGACCCATGAGTTCACTAAGAACTGATTTTAGATCGCCAACTATCGGAAAATGTGCATTAACTATTTTTGAGATAGAGCTTGGATCGATGTCTACGTGAATTATCTTAGCGTGTTTTGCAAATTCGCTTAATTTACCTGTTATCCTATCGTCAAACCTAGCTCCCAAGGCTATCAAAAGATCGCTTTCGCTAAGAGCCATGTTAGCAGCATAACTTCCGTGCATACCTGCCATGCCTAAATTTAACTCGTCATCATCTCTCATAACACCAAGCCCCATAAGCGTAGTTATGGCAGGAATTCCTGTCTTTTTAGCAAATTCTCTAATTAGCTCACTAGCTCCGCTTATGATCGCACCGCCTCCTATATAAAGCAGCGGTCTATTGCTTGCTTCGATGATCTCGGCAGCTTTTTTTATCTGTTTTGCGTTGCCCTTATAAGTAGGCTTGTATGTCGGGATATTTATCTCTTTTGGATACTCAAATTTTCCTATAGCAGCAGTTATATCCTTTGGTATATCGACATGAACAGGACCCGGTCGTCCGGTGCGAGCTATATAAAACGCTTCTTTTAAAATTCTAGGCAGCTCTTCAATATTTTTAACTAAGTAGTTATGCTTAACACAGGGACGAGATATGCCGACCGCATCTATCTCTTGAAATGCGTCTGTTCCGATTAGTGATGTGGCGACTTGTCCGCTAATGAGCACCAAAGGGATGCTATCGCTATATGCCGTAGCTAAGCCCGTAACGGCATTTGTAAATCCTGGTCCTGAAGTAACAAAAGCAACTCCTACTTTACCGCTAGCACGCGCATAACCGTCTGCAGCATGAACGGCTGCTTGCTCATGACGAGTAAGAACATGTCTAAAATACTCTTGCTTATATGTTTCATCATAGATATTTAGCGCAGCACCGCCAGGATAGCCAAAAACAACTTCGACACCCTCGAGTTTAAGCGCTTCGCTGATCATTTGTGAGCCGTTTAACTCTTTCATTATTTATCGCCTTACTTTTAAAAATTTATGTTAGATTATATCTCAAATTACGTTAAAATCACATGATTTTGATCAAATTTAAGCATAAATTAAAAATTTTTGTTACACTTTTTGAAATTTTTACGTAGTTTAAATTTATTAAACGACCCCTCAAGTGAGTGAGCCGTTTAAATTTGAAGCATTAAAAAGGCCAGATGGCTTCCATTATGCGAGTTCCCCATGGTTTTTTGGTAGATCTATCAACATCACCCTCTGTTTTGTATAAAATTTTTGCGTCAGCGATATATCTTGAGTCTATTTCGTTTGTTTGAGAAATGTCATACGGGCGTATAACACCGCTTACTTGCATAATCTGCTTTTCACCGTTTATTAAAAGTTCGCGATTGCCCTCTATGAAATAATTGCCATTATTTAAAATTTTAATTATACGTGCCGAGATAGTTGCGTTAAAGCGCTCGTTTCTACTTGTTGTTCCGCTGCCATTAAAAGAATTCTCTCCGCCTGCACTAAAGCCTATGTTGCCGTATTTATTTAGCTGTCTTGCTACATTTGATAACGGTGAGCCTCCTGCAGTAAAAGTACCGGCTCCCAAAGAGGTTGTGCTGTTTTTACTTGTTTGTTTGCTTCCTGTTGATGTTTGACTTGCAGTCTCTGATATCACGATAGTTACGATATCATTTACATTCATAGCTTTACGATCCGAAAATAACGGGTCTTTTCCGCGACCGTAAAGACTTCCTGCGTTACTTTGACCACTTCCACTATCTTTTGACGGTAGTTGCTCGACATAAACCGGTGGCTCCATATTAATATGCGGATCAACGCTTGGGGTGCAACCTAAAAAAAGTAAACTCGTAGCAAAAATCGTCATACAATTTCTAATTCTCATAAAAAACCTTAAAAATTTTTCTATTTTTATGCTAAAATCAAGCAAATAAAGTTCCAAAAAAGGTTTCAGGATGAATTTTTGTTACACTATTTGCGATGAAAATTTCTCTTATTTTAAGCGAAATATCTTAAACAAATTTAAAAATATCGCAGAATTTGAAATATTTTTTACACAACAAGATAAAGATGATTTTACAAACTCCAACGAAAAGGAATTTTTCCTTAAACTCATAGAAAAATTTGAAAATTTAAAAGCACAAAACGACTTTGTTATCATAAAAGGTTGCGAAAGTTTTAGCGTGTTTGGGAAAAATGAGCTAAATTTAAAAATCGCAAAAAATTTAAATGCTCCGATATTTGAGCTAAAAAATTTAAAGGCATTAAAAAGCCTAAATAAAAATTCAAAGCTTTTAATAACCGATAGTGTAGATGAAATTTTAGCTTCAACACAAAATATAATCACGCCTTATAAATTTGCATACGATCTTGCAAAAAGAGCAAATAAATTTCATAAAAACGTAGTTTTAGTAGAGAGTGAAGATGAGAGAATTTTAAAAGCAGCCGACATTTTATTAAAACAAGATGCGGTTAAGATCACACTTTTGGGCGATAAAAACAAAATAGACAAAAACGCTTTAAAACTAGGACTTGATCTAAAAAAAGCTACTATCATAAATCCAAAACAAAACAACCACTCAAATGACTTTGCCGATAAAATTTACGAGCTTAGAAAAACAAAAGGTATTAGTATAGAAAAAGCGCGCGAAATGGCGTGCGATCCGACTTATTTTGCCACCATGTTGGTTTATGAAGGCTTGGCTGATGCTATGGTAAGCGGGGCAAATACAAGCTCTGCTGACACCATACGCCCTGCCCTTCAGATAATCAAAACAAAACCGGACACAAAACTGGTTTCTAGCGTATTTTTTATGGCGATGGATGAGGAAATTTTTGCCTTTGCCGACTGCGCTATAACGCCAAATCCAAACGAAGAAGAGCTTGCAAGCATAGTTGTTAGCACGGCAAAAAGCGCTTTTTCTTTTGGTATAGAGCCACGCATAGCTATGTTAAGCTACTCAACCGCAAATAGTGGAAGCGGAAAAGATGTGGAATTTGTAAAAGAAGCTGCGAGGATAGCGCTAGAGCTTGATCCTAGTTTAAAAATAGCCGCACCGATACAATACGACGCGGCGATAGATATAGATGTGGCAGCCAAAAAAATGCCAAATTCAGATGTAGCAGGACAAGCAAATGTATTTATCTTTCCAAATTTAAACTGCGGAAATATCTGCTATAAAGCCGTCCAAAGAAGTGCAAATGCCGTTGCGATGGGTCCTGTGCTTCAAGGACTAAACAAGCCTGTAAATGATCTAAGTCGCGGTTGTTTGGTTGAAGATATAGTAAATACAGTCCTAATAAGCGCCATACAAGCAGGAGAGTAATATGAAAATTTTAGTTTTAAATTCCGGAAGTAGTTCTATAAAATTTCAACTATTTTTAATGCAAAATGAAGAGAGTATCGCAAGCGGGATAATCGAGCAAATCGGTGCGGAAAAATCAAGAGCCGTTTTAAAAGCAAACGGAAAAGTTTATGAAAAATTTTTACCCATACAAGATCACCACGAGGGACTTGAGGTTATGAATGAGCTATTTAGAGAGTCAAACACTCTTCATGATCTAAGCGAACTTGACGGCATAGGACATCGCATCGTCCATGGAGGAGAAAATTTCTTTAGCTCTATGCTAGTAAACGATGAAGTTATAAAAAAGATAGAAGAGACCAGCCCACTGGCACCTCTTCATAACCCAGGACATATAGCGGGGATTAAAAACGCAATGCAAAGTAGTAAAAACGTCCCGCATGTAGTTGTTTTTGACACGGTGTTTCACCAAAGCATGCCAGAATACGCCTATAGATACGCTCTTCCATATGAAATTTGCAAAGAACATCATATAAGAAAATACGGCTTTCACGGCACTTCTCATAATTATGTTTGCAAACGCGCGGCGACCTTAATGGGTATAGATCACGATAAATTTAACGCCATTTCCCTTCATCTTGGCAATGGCGCTAGCGTATGTGCGGTGCAAAATGGAAAAAGCGTAGATACTTCTATGGGACTTAGTCCGCTTGAAGGACTTATAATGGGAACTAGAAGTGGCGACATAGACCCTGCAGCACTTGTCTATCTGCTAAACGCAAACGTGCTAAAATGGGACGAGATAGATACATTTTTAAATAAAAAAAGCGGGCTATTTGGAATTTGTGGTTCAAGCGACATGAGAGACGTGGTTGCTAAAATGCAAAGCGACGAACGAGCAAAACTTGCTTTTGATATGTTTTGTTACCGTGTCAAAAAATATATCGGTGCATATTACGCAGTTTTAGGCAGAGTTGATGCGATAATCTTTACCGGTGGTATCGGCGAAAATGCTCCAAACACACGCCAAAAAATTTGTGATGATCTAAAAATTTTAGGCATTCATATCAACCACGATTTAAATTTTGATACCTCAAATTCATCAGAAAGATGTCTTGATGAGGACGATGCTAGAACAAAGGTCTTTGTCATACCGACAAACGAAGAGCTTGAAATAGCAAGAGAGACAAAAAAAATCATAGAAAACAGAGGTAAATAATGAGAATTTTACTTGCGTGCGTGTTTATGTTTATACAAATTTTTGCAGACCAAAGCAATATAACACAAGAAATGAGCGCCTTAGAACAAGGGTGTAAAAATTCGGTTGCAAAGGACTGTTACCGTCTTGGCATTATATTTGAAATGCAAAAAAATCAAGCCAAAGCCGCAGAGTATTATAACCTTGGTTGTGAGCTTAGCAACATGAGCGCATGCCATGACTTCGCGATCATATCGTTAGAAATTCCTGACGCTAACAAAAGCAAGATAGGCGATTAAATTTTACTCGCCTCTTGTTTGAGTTGCATTATCTTCTTTTAAATTTTCATTTGCGTTAAATTCGTTAAAAAGCTCGCTATAACGCTCTTTTGCACGCTTTATAATTTCATCTTGTATCGTAAAATTTTCTTTTAAATTTAAGATATTTTCACAAGCATTTAGATAACCAAGCTCATCACAACTTTTCATTAAATATAAAATTCCAAGCTTCAAGCTATCTCTTTTTTCTAGTCTTGTATCAAGCTTAGGACTTACTTCATCGTTTATATACATAAGCCCTAGCTCCTCGCAAGCCATATCGTCATTTGACTCACACCCTGCATAAAATATCTCAAATGCAGCGTTAAAATTTCCCTCTTTTAGCTCATACATGCCCTTATCAAAGTCGTCGATGTCAAAGCTAAAAGCCAAAAGTGTAAAAAATAAAAACAATATAATCTTTTTCATTACATAAAACTCGGTGCGTCGTTTGAAAACAATATAACATCGCCTATTTTAGTGTTTTTTGCCAAAATTTCTTGCATATTAGCCTTATCTTTTATGATGATTATCTGCGGTTTTATTATACTTTTTAAAAGCGCTTGTGCATTTAATGGGCTTGATATCATAACAACATCAAAAATTTCATTTATGATCCTACCAAGCCTTTCGTTTTCTTGCGGACTTGACTCAACAATACCGGGAGTTATTAATACCTTTCGTCCCTCGAATGTGCTCACAAGCTCATAGCTAGCACTCATACCTGCAAAATTTCCGTTAAAGCTATCGTCTATTATCAGCTTTCCACCTGCTTCTATCTTTTGCAAACGATGTTCTACGTTTTTAATTTTTGAGAGGTTTTTATCTATCTTCTCTTCGCTTACACCAAGAATTTTAGCCACTTTTATACATGCGGCTAAATTTACGGCATTAAATTTACCAAGCAAGTTTGCGTGATAGCTTTTACCATCAAGTATGAAATTTAAGCCACTAAGATCAGCCTTTACATCGCTTAAGCTTTCATCATAAATTTCTTGCTTATCATCTGGGTTTTGTAATGTCGAGCTATGTAAAAAAGCTGCTTCAAGCCTTTTACTACAAAGCGCCTCAAGCTTTGTTGAGCGTATGTTTTCAAGACTTTTAAAATACTCAATATGCTGAGCACCTATCTCACCAACTACGACAATGTGGGGATTTAAAAATTCCGTAATCTGAGCTATGTCACCCTTAAGTCTAGCGCCTGCTTCGGCTATATAAATTTGTGTCTGCGAAGTCAAATTCTCGTTTACGTCTTTGATCAGCCCCGTCAAAGTATTTACGCTTCTTGGTGTCTTATGGCATATAAAATCATCTCTTAAAAGCTCAAAAAGAAAATTTTTGATACTTGTTTTTCCGTAACTTGCAGTGATTAGGATTATTTTTAGTTCAGGCAAAAGAGCTAGCTTTTTATCGGCTTTTTTTCTAAAATTTAAAGCATTTATCTTTTCATAAAAATGACTTAAAACCAATGAAGCTGCGATAATTAACAAAACATCGGTATCAAATTTACCATTTATAATAAAATTCATAACTCCAAAAGAGACAACAGCAAGTGTTAAAAATATAAAAAATCTCTTAATTCTAGCGGTAAAAACAAGCTTCTTGTCAAGCTTTTTATGCCACAAATAAAGACTTGGCAGATACGCAAAATAAAAATAAATATAAAAATACTCTCCAGTCGTATAAAAAAGAACAAGCGGAACTATGGCAAAAAAAACGTGCCAAAGCGGTTTTGTAAAATGAAAAACAACTCGCTCAAAACGATAAGAAAACCACTGAAAGCAAGTTATCGTATAAAACGATATCGCATAAATAAAAAATACCTTACTAACATTAAAAAACAACTCCTCTAGGCTCACCTTATCTCCTCTATACCACTATCTTCTTGCAAATCTATATCGACCATAGTATCGACACCCATGCCATCTTCTATCGTTTGCGATATAATTTTAGCATGAAGTAAAAAGAAAAAATGATCGCCCTCAAGCGGAAAAAATTCGCTATTTTTTATAAATTTATGTATCTTCTCGCCACTTTTTAGACTGGTAGCTCTGTCGTTTTTACCCCAAAATATTAAGGCTTTGTTTTTAAAATTTTCAAATTTAGATGAAAAGTCCTCGTCAACAACGTTTTTTAGGGTTTCATACATAGTTCTACTCATCCCGCTTACATCTTTTGAGGCAAAAAGTCTATAGAATTTACCAAATCCCAGTAACTTAAAAAACTTGAAAACAGCTATCTTAAACCTAACTGACAAAGGCTTTTTCTCAACTATGCCAGCAGAGCTTAGAAGAACTAAATTTACAGGCTCAAGTAGTGTTGCAACCTTACCTCCAAAGCTATGACCTGCGATGATAGCGGGTTTAGTTGAAAGTTCGGCGATAAAAGCACGAATGATTTTCGCGTAGTCTTTTGTTTTTAAAGGAGAGTTTATACTGCTTGCTCCAAAACCAGGCATATCGACATAAATATGACAAAAATTTGTCAAATGCGCACCAAAAGCCTTTTTCATTATCTCTTTGTTTGCACCCCAGCCATGCAAAAATAATATGGCGTTTTCACATTTTGGATTTAAAATTTCATAACTTATATCATAGCTTTCAAAGCCGACTTTTATCTTCTTACTCGCCATTGTTTTCTCGCTTTTTAGAGCTATAAATAGCCTCTAGGACGGCTACCGCTTTTTCCAGACGTTCGTATTCGCTCATGTTTAATAAAACAGCCTCAAATTTGTTGTTTTTTACGATAACCGCGCGTTTTATCTCGTTCTTGCTTATCCTTGTTAGGATAGAGCTAAAATTTCTCACAACCTCGGTTGCGGTATAAATTTCATCTTTACTAAACGTAGTCATAACATCTCTTTACATAAAATTTTATGTAAAATTTAACATATTTTTATTTATGATTTGCTTACGTTCTTATACTTTTGAGCCTTTTGAATGCACTATTGAATTTAAAAATTTATAATCAACTTTGATGTTTTTTGGTTTTGTAAGTGAATTTGCCAACTCATTTAAAACCCCCTCAAAGTCATCAAAAAGATAGTTTGCCAAGCTTCCAGGGTTTGGATTTATCTCATTTAAATACACTTTATCATCTATAACGAAAAAGTCGCAACGTATAAGCGCTCCATCAAACCCGCACTCGTAAATTTTTGCAAATGCCGACTTTAGTTCATCTTCGAGCTCTTTTGAAATTTCAGCTTTAGCGACTTTGTTTTCATTTGAAAAGCTAAGATACTTTTGTTCATAGTCTAAAAATTCTTTTTTTCTTGGCTCTTCAATGATAGAGAATTTAATCTCACCATTTATCTTGCAGCCTGCTAAATTATACTCTTTAACACCCTTAATAAAAGGCTCGACTAAGACCTCATCGTCAAATTCAAATGCGACATCTTGTGCGTATTCAAGTTCACTTTCATCTTTTACGACGCCAACTCCGATACTACTTCCTAGCCTAAGCGGCTTTAGGATAAAGGGGAAATTTATAGTAGGAAGCTTGCCTCTTTTTATAACCTCGTATTCAAGCGTTTTGACATTAGCTTTTTTAGCTAAAAATTTAGTAAGTTCTTTGTTAAAACTCAACACGCTAGCCTCAAGTCTAGGCCCTATATACTCGATACCGTAAAAATCAAACAACGACGCTATCTTGCCGTCTTCACCATCCATGCCGTGGATAAGATTTATATAGATTTCGGTTTCAAGTTTTTTTACACCAAAGAGTGAATGTGTGTAAAATCCGCCTTGAGACAAGAATAGTTTTTTACATTTTTTATACTTGCCTGTGCTAAAGAAATTTGCCCTCATGTCGTCTTTTTCTACAAGGTAGAAGTCACGCTCCCCATCGCAAAAAACAAAAGTAAGCTCTTGCTTTAAGATATTTTTTAACACGATAGCGCTTATTATGCTTATTTCATGTTCGTAACTTTTAGCCCCAAAAACTATACCTAATTTCATATTTTTCCTTTATTTATGCTAATTTTTTAAGTGCTTCTTTTATAAGATCGCTAGTATTTAAACTCTTGCACTCGGGTAAAATTTTAACTATTTTTTCTCTTTTAAAGCCAAGCGCTTCAAGCGCAAGTAGTGCTTCTGACTGATAACTTGGCACACTCTCTTCGCTTATTAGTTTTGCGTCACTTAGCTCTGCAATTATTCTACGAGCAGTCTTTGGACCTATACCTGGGACTTGCTTTATCGTGTCGGCATCTCCGTTTAACACGGCATTTGTAAAGCCATTTGGAGTAAGACTTGAACAAACCGCCATTGCCGTTGATGCGCCTATTCCGCTAAGTTTTATCAACATTTCAAACATCTTTTGTTCGTTAATGTCTAAAAATCCATACAGTAAATTTGCATCTTCTCTAATAATCTGAGTGATATTTAGTTCTATCTTGGTTCCACTTTCAAGTTTTGCAGAACAAAACAGCGATATAAACACCCCATAACTAATCCCGCTAAGTGTTTTTAATACCACAAAACCGGGGTCTTTTTTAGTTATTACACCCTCTATAGCCTTTATCATTCTTTTTCCTGCTTTTGTTTTTGCTCAAATTCTTCCAAGCGATTTGACCTTTTTATTTTATATTCTGTCTCGCCGTCTTCATTTTCTACCTTTTCTAGGCTTATAACACGAGCCATTTCATTTTGTTTTGTAGAGTATGTGATATTTTGAGGGGGGTCAACTAATATAAATTTGATCTCATTTAAGTCTATCCAAGTGCTTCGGTTGATTATCTTTGCTTCAAAAATGCTGTTTTGCATAGCATTAAGCTTCTCTTTAAGAGTAAGTATCAGCTCTTTTTTATCCTTGTGCTCTTTTAATAAAGAGTTATACTCGGTTACTAATTCTTGATACTCTTTTAGCTTTTTCATAAATGTAACCGGAGGTATAACCTTTGACTTTGTAAGCTCTTCAACCTTGGCCTTTATGAGATAGATAGAATTTCTGTTTTCATCTATAATGTTTTTCTTAACACCTAGATGTTTTTTTATCGATGCAAGCTCGGCTCGAAGCTCCTCTATATGCTTAACATAAGTTTGCATATCCTCTTCAGAGTCATCTTTGATCCTGCCAGTATCGATGATAAATCTATTATTCGTTCCGCGAAGGTATTTTACCTCTATTAAATTTTGTGCAGTTAATGTGCAGTTTGAGCCAAGTGTTTCTACATAGATATTTTCAGCAGTTATACTACCACCTATGACACTTTTAACCGTTACATTTTTGCCAACGACGCTACCATTTTCAAGCCTATCGATACTCACGTCATCGCCCTCAACATACCCTATATGTATGCCTATATTGGCATCTTTTGCGTAAATTTTAGCCTTTGCATGAGTTTGCCCGCCTATAACCACGCGATTTGCTTTTACAACGGCATTTGAGGCGACATTGCCCTTTATCTCAACCTCGTCAGCCTCCACGACCACACCTGTTCCGATGGCATCTTTTACAGCATCTGTCTCTTTTACGACAAGGGTTACGTTTGAGTCAAGTCCGGTTTGAACAGAACCTGTGTTTTTAAAATTTATCTCATTTATCTCAAGGCGATCTTGTATGTCGTAAACGCCTTTATCTTCTATTACATAACCAGAGGTTTTTGCCGTAAATTTAACCGAGACCTCATCTTCTGTACGGATGATATTTGGAGTTATATTTATCTCAGGTTCACCATCGACTTTAGCTTCTGGGACATATATAAATTTACCCCTTACATCACGTCCGTTTGAGCCATTTTTTGGCTTTAGTTGCTCTATTATCAGCTCATCTTCCATAACACCAAGCAAAAACCCGCGACTAGCGTAGTCTATCTTGTCCTTGTTTTCTTCGTTATAAAATTTAGTTTTATAATGATATATAGTTTGAGCATCGATCGATTTTACGGGATTTATACCGCTTGTTAAGGTAAAAGTTCGTTCAGTATCTATCATGTCTTTTACACGTAAAATAGACGCTATACGAAGCAACTCTTCTTTTGCATCACCCATCCTGATACCTATCAAAATTTGGGCTTTCATAAGTTGCTTGGCAATATAGTCAAACATTATCTTTTCATATCCGAGCACATACTTGCATTCGTTACTTCTATGAACCTTGACTATGATCTTAGTAACAAGGCTGTTTACTCCGATAGAAATTTTAGGAAGTTTTATAGGCTCTTCCAAACGTTTATCATAAAATTCCAAATGGTAGTTTTGAGTAATGTGAAGCTTTGGATCTAAGAAAAATTCATCATCATCAAATATCTTAAGCTCGTCCTCATTAAGCACTACCGGTTCTAAATTTTCTTCGTTAGTATAAGAAGTTACGATGTTTTGTATGCGAAAATCAATAAATTCTACAGGTATGCCGTGATCCGCACTAAGTTTGCGCATATAGACATACGGAGAATCTGTTTCTATTTGTATTGGAGCTAGAAAATTTTCTTGCTCTTTTATGTTTTCGCTCAAAAATTTAACCTTAGATAAAAAATGTCAGCTATTATCTCAAAAAAATAATTAAAGTTGGGTTAGTATAAACGCCAAATTTTTGCCATAGCTAGCCTGTTGTTATCAAAATTTTACGAAAAACGTAAATGTTATTCCCTTTTAAAATTTATTTTGTTACTATTTATAGTTTTAAATTTTTAGGCGGGTTTATGTTTATAAAAGGCTTTTTTTCAAATTCCGCAGGCATTATGCTGTCGCGTGTTCTTGGGCTTTTGCGCGATCTTTTAAGCGCTTCTATATTGGGCGCAGGACTTTTTAGTGATCTATTTTTTGTTGCATTTAAAATACCTAATTTATTTCGCAGGATATTTGGCGAAGGTGCTTTTACGCAGGCGTTTTTACCAAATTTTAGCAAAGCAAAGAAAAAAGGTATATTTGCAGCAGAAATCTTCTTAAAATTTTTATTTTTTATAGGCATTTTAACTCTTGCGGTTAATCTTTTTACCGAGTATTTTATACGTATAATCGCAAGCGGTCTAAGTAATGAAGCAATACTTGAAGCAGTGCCTTTGGTAAATATAAATTTTTACTACCTTGGTTTAATATACATAGTTACTTTTATGGGTTCGCTGCTTCAATACAGAGGGCACTTTGCAACGACCGCCTTTTCTACGGCACTTTTAAATATAGCAATGATCGTCGCCCTACTCTTATCTCGCAACCAAAGCGAAAAAATAGTTGCTTACTATCTAAGTTTTGGCGTTGTAATAGGTGGTGTTTTACAAGTTTTAGCACATATCATTGCTATGAAAATAAACGGTATCGGCAAGCTTTTTGTCGGTGGCTTAAAAGCTTATACTCAAAAAAAACGAGCAAATGTCAAAGGATTTTTTATAAATTTTTACCACGGGCTACTTGGCTCATCAGCTATGCAAATAAGTGCTTTTATGGATACTTGGCTAGCTTCGTTTTTAGCGGCAGGCAGTATCAGTTATCTGTTTTACGCAAACAGAATTTTTCAACTTCCGCTTGCGATATTTGCCATTGCACTCACACAAGCTCTTTTTCCAAAGATAACAAAACTCCTTAAAGAAAAAGACGAAAAAAACGCACTTATCTGGACTAAAAAAAGCTTTTATGTGTTATTATCCGTACTTAGTTTAGCTACTATAGGCGGCGTAATGCTTAGCGAATTTATAGTTTGGCTTTTGTTTGAGCGTGGAAATTTTACAAGACAAAACACAATAGAGTGCGCACAAGTCTTAAGTGCATACATGCTAGGACTTGCCCCTTTTGGCTTGGCTAAAATTTTTTCCCTTTGGCTTTATGCTAAAATGCAACAAAAATTAGCCGCTAAAATTTCTATAATCTGCCTTGTAGTAAATCTCGCATTAGCAGTCATTTTAATGCAGTTTTTAGCCGCTAGCGGTTTAGCTCTAGCAAGCTCGATAGGTGGCTTTTTGCAGCTTATTTTATATATCCATGCTTTTGGATGGAGCAAATTTTTAGATATAATCGAACTTAAAAAAATCTCTCTCATACTCTTAGCTTGCACTGTTTTGATAGTGATTTTACAATTTTTAAAGGAATTTTTTAATGCAAATTTTTGATAGTGTAAAAAAAGAAAAGCTAGAATTTAAGCCGATAAGAAACGGCGAAGCAAACATTTATCTATGCGGTCCGACCGTTTATGATGATGCACATTTAGGTCATGCAAAATCTGCGATAAGCTTTGATATGCTCAGACGCACATTAAAAGCCTTGGGGTATAAGGTTAAATTTGTTAGAAACTACACTGACATAGATGATAAAATTTTAAAAAAAATGAGCGAAAGTAATAAAAGTTTAGCAGAGATAACCTCACACTATATAGATAGTTATAAAGCCGACATGAACGCACTAAACGTCCTAGAGCCAGACATCTCGCCAAAGGCTACGGAGTGTATCGAAGAGATGATAAGATATATCCAAATTTTACTTCAAAAAGATGTTGCTTACACTCTTGAAGACGGGGTTTATTTTGATACGAGCAAAGACGGCAAATATCTTAGCCTAAGCGGTAAAAGTGCAGACTTAGAGACCATAGCAAGAGTTGATATAAATGACAAAAAACGCGATAAAAAAGACTTCGTGCTGTGGAAATTTGATGAAAAATGGTATGAAAGTCCATTTGGCAAAGGACGCCCTGGATGGCACTCCGAATGTGTCGCCATGATAAAGAAGTATTTTAACGGGGACGAAAACTACGAGATAGACATACATGCAGGTGGCATAGACTTGCTCTTTCCTCATCATGAAAACGAAGCCGCGCAGTGCAGATGTGCCAACCACAAAGACCTTTCTAAATACTGGATGCATAACGGCTTTATCCAAATAAACGGCGAAAAAATGAGTAAAAGTCTTCAAAATAGCTTCTTTGTCAAAGATGCGCTTAAACACTATCACGGAGAAGCCTTGAGATTTTATCTATTAAGCAGTCATTATCGAGCGAATTTTAACTACTCTGAGCTTGATTTGGAGGCGTCCAAAAAAAGACTTGATAAACTTTATAGACTTAAAAAGAGAATTTTAGGCGTAAACGCCGGAGATGTAAGTCAGGAATTTAAAGTTGAAATTTTAGAGGCTCTAAGTGATGATCTAAACACTTCAAAAGCACTTGCCGCACTTGATGAGTTTGTAAAAACTGCCAATGAAAAACTTGATGAAAATCCAAAAGACAAAATTTATAAAGCACAAATAGCGGCAAACATAAAATTTATAAATGAAATTTTCGGTATAGCGCAAAAAGATAGCTTTGAGTATTTTCAATTTGGCGTAAGTCAAAGCGAGAAAGAGCGTATAAACGAACTTATAACACAAAGAAGCGAAGCTAAAAAAGAGAGAAATTTTGAAAGAGCAGACATAATACGCCAAGAGCTAAGCGCTATGGGTATAAGTATCATGGATACTCCGGAAGGTACGATGTGGGAGAGAGTGTGAAGCAGTTTAATCTAAAAAGTGTTTTAAAGCGTTTTGCTCCGTATTTTAGGGACTATGTGCCACATTTTATCCTAGCTATTATCGGCATGATATTTGCGAGCTTAGGCACTGCCGCAACCGCGTATCTAGTCGAGCCCGTGTTAAACAAAATATTTGTCGAAAAGAACGAGGCTTTGCTTTACACCCTGCCTTACGCGATAATAGCTATCTATCTTCTAAAAAATATCGGAGCATTTACACAAGCGTATTTTACGGCGTTTATCGGACAAGATATTATTAGGAGATTTCGCGAGAAAATAGTAGCAAATTTACTTTCTCTTGATATGAAATTTTTTAACGAATTTCGCACGGGAGAGCTGATAAGTCGCTGTATAAACGACATAGACCGCATAAGAACCATAGTCTCTACGATGATACCTGAACTTATTAGAGAGTCGATCACGGTTGTTGGGCTTTTATGCGTGGTAGTATATCAAAGTCCAAGTCTTGCCTTTTTTGCGCTAGTTGTCTTACCTGCAGCAATCTACCCGATATCAAAGCTTGCAAAAAGGATGAAGAAAATTTCTCGTGCCTCACAAGAAAAAACATCCGATATAACCTCTGTTTTGAGCGAAATTTTTACAAATATCGAGATAATTAAAGCAAATAACGCACAAAAATACGAACACGAAAGGTTTGTTACAGAAAACAATAAATTCTTTAAATTAAATTTAAAAAGCGTTAAAATCGAACAGCTTGTAAGCCCTATGATGGAGACTATCGGCTCTATCGGCATAGTCGCAGTCATAATCATCGGCGGTAAAGAGGTCATTAGCGGCGATCTTAGTGTCGGTGCTTTCTTTTCGTTTTTAACAGCGCTTTTTATGCTCTATACTCCCGCAAAACGTATGGTAAATATCTATAATAAAATGCAAGACGCTATCGCGGCAAGCGAAAGAACATTTGAGCTAATGGATAAAAAAAGTCAGATAAAAGAGGGACAAGACGAGCTAAAAGACAAAATAGAAAGCATAAATTTCAAAGATGTCTATCTTGACTACTACGAAAAAAGCATCTTAAAAGGGATAAATTTAACCGCGCATAAATCAGAGCTCATAGCGCTTGTGGGCTCAAGCGGAGGTGGAAAAACATCTCTTATGAATTTACTTGTTAGATTTTATGAGCCGACTAAAGGAAATATACTAATCAACGAACGAGATTTGAGCAACTTTAGCTTCTCGTCCATTCGTAAAAATATCGGACTTGTAACACAACGCGTTTATATATTTAACGATACGATAGCTAAAAACGTAGCATACGGTAGAGATTTTGACAAAAATGCCGTTATAAATGCGTTAAAAATGGCAAACGCATATGAATTTGTATCTGCAATGGATGATGGCATAGATAGTATTTTAAATGAATTTGGCACAAATTTATCAGGCGGGCAAAGACAACGTATTGCTATAGCTAGAGCGCTTTATGCAAACCCTCAAATTTTAATCTTCGACGAAGCTACAAGCGCACTTGATAACGAAAGTGAAAAAGAGATAACAAGCGCTATAAACAACTTACGAAAAGATAAGATAATATTTATCATCGCTCACCGTTTAAGCACTGTGCAAAATGCCGACAAAATAGCCGTTTTAAGCGGAGGTAAAATCGTTGGCATAGGCAAAGATAGCGAGCTTGAAAACAGCTGTGAAGTCTATGCAAAACTTAAGGGCAAAGCATTAGTTTAAGGCGTTTTTTGATAAAATTAGCAAATTTGAATGCCTAAAGAGGAAAAAATGAGTCTTAACTACGATACTTTAAAGTCTGTATTTTTTAAATTTGACCCTGAAACCGCACACAAGATCGCTGAAGTCGCAATGATCGGTGCAAACTGTGTATTTCCGGGCTCACTTAGCTTTTTAGCGAACAAATGCGTGATAAATGACGTCAGACTTCAACAAAATTTACTAGGAAGCATTTACAACAACCCTATCGGCATTGGTGGTGGTTTTGACAAGAACGCAACCATGTTTGCCGCACTTACGGCACTTGGCTTTGGCTATCTTGAATTTGGCACATTTACACCAAAAGCGCAACCAGGCAACCAAAAACCACGTCTTTTTCGTTTAGTTGAAGAAGAGAGTATACAAAATGCTATGGGCTTTAATAATGACGGCAGCCAAAAGATAAAGCAGCGAGTAGAAAAACTATATCCCAACGTAGTGCCACTTTGGGCAAATATCGGCAAAAACAAAATCACTCCAAATGAAAAAGCGATAGAGGATTATGAAGTATTAGTAAAAGATTTTAGTGAAATTTGTGATGCTTTTGTAGTAAATATCTCATCTCCAAACACTCCAAATTTGCGCGATCTACAAGAGAGTGAATTTATAACAGAGCTTTTTAGCAAAATAAAACCTTTAACTAAAAAGCCTATTATTTTAAAAATTTCACCCGACTTAAGCCACGAAAAAGCGATAAAGCTCTCTCAAAGTGCCGTAGCCAGCGGCGCTGACGGTATCATCGTTTCAAACACAAGTATAGACTACTCTCTATCAAATTCACCCAAACTTCAAAATTTTGGCGGACTAAGCGGCAAGGTCATCACTCAAAAATCAAGAGAAATTTTTAAAGCAGTAGCGGACGAACTTTACGGCAAAACTGTGCTAATTGCTTGTGGTGGTATAGATAATGCACAAGAGGCTTATGATCGTATTAAAATGGGTGCCAGTTTGATACAAATTTTTACAAGCTTTATCTTTAAAGGTCCTATGATCTGTCGTGATATAAACGAAGGGCTTTTAAAACTTTTAGAAGCAGACGGTTACGCAAACATTAGTGAAGCTATCGGCGTTGACGTTAGAAAGTAAGGACAAGAATTGATAAAATTTAACAAACTAAAACTTGCTAATAAACTTGAAATTTATCACATACCTTTAAACAAAGGCTCAAAAGTCATAAATGTAGATATATTTTACAAAGTTGGTTCACGTAACGAGATCATGGGTAAAAGTGGTATCGCACACATGCTTGAGCATCTAAATTTCAAATCAACCAAAAATTTAAAAACCGGAGAATTTGACGAGATAGTTAAAGGTTTTGGCGGTTCAAACAACGCTAGCACGGGCTTTGACTATACGCATTATTTTATCAAATGTTCAAATTCAAATTTAGAAAAATCCCTAGAACTTTTTGCAGAACTTATGTCAAATTTAAGCCTAAAAGACAAAGAGTTTCAGCCTGAAAGAGATGTCGTCCATGAGGAGCGCAGATGGAGAACAGACAACAATCCTATAGGCTATCTTTACTTTAGACTGTTTAATAACGCCTTTATCTATCATCCATATCACTGGACGCCTATCGGTTTTATAAAGGATATACAAAACTGGAACATAAAAGATATTAAAGAATTTCACGAAACATACTATCAGCCACAAAACGCCATCTTGCTAATAGTCGGTGATATCAGCAAAAAAGAGGCATTTAGGCTTGCAAAAGAGAAATTTGAACATATAAAAAATAAAAACAAAATTCCAAAACTACACTGTGTAGAGCCTGAACAAGACGGCGCTAAGCGTGCTATTGTCTATAAAGATACACAAACACAAATGCTCGCAATTGCTTATAAAATTCCTCCGTTTAACCACAATGATCAAATCGGATTAAACGCACTAAGCGAATACCTAAGCAACGGCAAGAGCTCACTACTTCAGCGTGTTTTAGTTGATGAACTTCAGCTTGTAAATCAAATTTACGCATACAATCTTGACAGTATAGATGAAAATTTATTTATATTTTTAGCCATCTGCAACCCTGATGTAAGGGCCGAGGATGTCGAAATTAAGATCAAAGAGCTAATAAACGATCTCAAAGAAAATTTAGTAAGCGATGATGATGTCTTAAGGGTTAAAAATTTAATCAAAAGCGACTTTGTTTATTCGTTTGATAGCTCGGCAAGAGTTGCAAATTTATATGGAAGTTATCTTGCAAGAGGCGACATAAGCCCTCTTTATAAATTTGAAGAAAATATAGAAAATATCGATGCAAATATGCTTAAACAAACGGCACAAAAATACTTTGTCGATAAAAAATCAACAACGATAATCTTAAAAAAGGAAGAGCAATGAGCGAAATTTTACAAGGTGGTATGACTGCCCTTATAACGCCTTTTCGTAACGGTAAACTAGACGAAGAAACCTATGAAAAACTGATAAAAAGACAGATAAAAAACGGCATAGACGTTGTTGTTCCAGTAGGCACAACCGGCGAGAGTGCCACGCTAACGCATGATGAGCACCGCGTTTGCATAGAAATAGCCGTAAATGCGTGCAAAGGCACAAATGTTAAAGTACTAGCAGGTGCCGGAAGTAACGCAACTCATGAAGCCATCGATATAGCACAATTTGCTCAAAGTCACGGTGCGGACGGCATACTTTCAGTTGCTCCGTATTATAATAAACCAACCCAAGAAGGACTTTATCTACACTACAAAGCCCTAGCTCAAAGCGTTGAAATTCCGGTCATTTTATATAACGTTCCGGGTCGTACAGGCTCAGATATCTTACCAAAAACAGCGATTAGAATTTTTAGGGATTGCAAAAATGTTATCGGCATAAAAGAGGCAACCGGAAGCATAGACAGATGTGTTGATATCTTAGCTCACGAGCCAAATATCTTAGTTATAAGCGGAGAGGACGCCATAAACTATCCAATCCTTTCAAACGGTGGCAAAGGCGTGATCTCGGTAACGGCGAATTTACTTCCAAATAAGATAGCCGATCTTACACATTTTGCATTGCAAGAAAAATTTAAAGAAGCAAAAGCTATAAATGATAATCTTTACGATATAAACAAAGTTTTATTTTGCGAGAGCAACCCGATACCTATAAAAGCGGCAATGTTTATCGCGGGCCTCACACCGACATTAGAGTATCGTCTGCCACTTTGCAATCCAAGTAACGACAACCTAAAACTTATTGAACAAACAATGAAAAAATACAACATAAAAGGATTTTAATGGACATAACCAATGAATTTCAAGGTAAGACTTTAGTCATCAGTGGAGGCACGAGAGGCATAGGTCGTGCGATAGTGATCGAGTTTGCAAAAGCAGGTTGCAATATCGCTTTTACATTTAACTCAAACGAAGAGTTGGCAAACGAGCAGGCAAACGAGCTTGAAAAAGAGTATGGTATAAAAGCTCGTGCATATCCGCTAAATATACTTGAACCTGAAAAATACAAAGATCTATTTTTAAAGATAGATGAAGACTTTGATAGAGTAGACTTTTTTATCTCAAACGCAATTATCTCAGGTCGCGCGGTTGCGGGTGGGTATACTAAATTTATGAAGCTAAAGCCTCGAGGCATAAACAATATCTTTACGGCAACCGTAAATGCATTTGTAGTAGGCACACAAGAGGCTGCCAAAAGAATGGAAAAAGTTGGCGGAGGCGCTATTATCTCATTAAGCTCAACCGGAAATTTAGTTTATATAGAAAACTATTCGGGCCACGGCACAGCAAAAGCTGCCGTAGAGGCCATGGCTAGATATGCTGCGACTGAGCTAGGAGAGAAAAATATCCGCGTAAACGTAGTAAGCGGCGGTCCGATAGAAACAGACGCTTTAAGGGCTTTTACAAACTATGAGGAAGTGCGCGACTTTACAGCAAAGCTTAGCCCACTAAATCGCATGGGACAGCCTGACGATCTAGCAGGAGCATGTAAATTTCTTTGCTCTTCTAAGGCTAGTTGGGTAACAGGACATACATTTATCATAGATGGTGGAACAACATTTAAATAATATATTTTAAGTGCTTTGGCTTAATCTAAAGCACTTAAAATTTTAACCAAAATACAAAAAAGGAAAGCTTTAATGAGCCTAAACCTGCCAAACGCTCTTGCTATCTTTCGCATAGCCCTCGCTCCGGTAATGTTTTACTTGCTTGTAAACGCACCGTCTCAGCTACCAAACATTCATATTAGCTGGATAAATTTTTTCGCCGGATTTGTTTTTGTTATCGCTTCCGTTACAGACTTTTTTGACGGCTATATAGCTAGAGCATGGGATCAAAAAACAAAGCTAGGTGCCATACTTGACCCGCTTGCGGATAAGATGCTAACCCTGGCTGCCTTTATAGGACTTATGATGTTGGGCAGAGCAAACCCATGGGCGATATACCTTATCCTTATAAGAGAATTTTTTATAACAGGCTTTAGGGTGGTGATAGCAAGCGAAGGGCTAAATGTTGCCGCGTCAATGGCCGGCAAGGTTAAAACGGTCTTTCAGATGATAGCTATAGGCTGGCTTACCATGCAATGGTGGGGAGCTGAAATTTTGCTTTGGGTGGCTGTGGCACTTACGATGTATTCCGGATATGAGTATATAGCCGTTTATGTTAGAGCACAAAAGCATTAATTTAATCAAAGGAGACTTTTGAAAGGTCTTATTTTTACTCTAGTCCTACTTCTTTTAGGACTTTGGGCTTATTCGTTTTATTTTTTAGTTACGGTTTTTGCCATTAGCTTTTTGATATTTTTTCATGAGCTTGGACACTTTTTGGCTGCTCGTTCGGTAGGTATTGCCGTAAATACTTTTAGTATAGGATTTGGCAATAAAATTTTTACAAAACGAGTCGGCAATACCGACTACTGCCTAAGCGCAATCCCTCTTGGTGGCTATGTTCAGTTAAAAGGTCAAGATGATACAGATCCTGCGCATAAAAACTACGACGCAGATAGTTATAACACCCTAACCCCATTAAAAAGAATTTATATACTCTTTGCTGGACCGTTTTTTAACTTTATCCTAGCCTTTTTTATATATATCATTATAGGTTTTATGGGTGTTGATAAGCTAGCTCCCGTCGTGGGCCACATAGCTGTAAACTCTGCCGCATATGAGGCAAAACTTGCCATAAATGACAAAATCCTAGCAATAGACTCAAACGAGATAAAAGAGTGGGATGATATAAGCAAAAATGTAAAAATTCAAAAAACACGTCTTTTGATCGAACGTGAAGGGCAGGTTTTAGAAATTTATCTCACTCCAAAAATAGGCTCAACTCAAAACGCCTTTAATGAGCGCATACAAAAACCACTTATTGGTATATCTCCAAAAGGCGAGATAGTAAAAATCTATCATAGCGGACTTAGTGCGGTCAAATTTGGCATAGATGAAACGATAAATGCTTCAAAACTGATATTTCTAGGATTTCAAAAACTAGTAAGCGGCATAGTGCCACTAAAAGAGGTTGGAGGCATAGTGCAAATTACCGACATCACGTCAAAAGCGGCTCAGATAAATATATCTGTTCTTCTTCTTATCGTAGCACTTATATCGGTAAATTTAGGTGTTTTAAACCTACTGCCGATACCTGCATTAGATGGAGGACACATACTTTTTAATTTATATGAACTTTTGTTTAGGCGTGAGGTGAACGAGCGCGTATACGTGGCACTTACGTATTGTGGCTGGGCAGTGCTGCTAAGCCTTATGTTACTTGCCACATATAACGATATAATGCGACTTAGCGGAGGTTACCAATGATAAATTTAAAAGCGCTTTTAGAAGAGATAAGCTCCATAAAACCGGGCGTCAGGCTTATTGCTGTTAGCAAAAATGTCACAAGTACCGAGGTGCTTGCTCTACATGCACAAGGTCAGCTTGAGTATGGTGAAAACAGGGTGCAAGAAATGGCAAAAAAACAAAGTGAAATTTCAGCAGCTCTTGATCTAAAGTGGCACATGATAGGTCGTTTGCAAAACAATAAAATCAACCAACTAATCTCACTTCACCCTACTCTTTGGCAAAGTTGCGATAGTTTAGAACGCGCACATGAAGTCGATAAACGTCTAAACTACAAACTTGATACGCTTTTACAGATAAATTCTGCAAACGAAGACACCAAACAAGGAGTTCTTCCATCAAACGCCATAGAGACATATTTAAAGATACAAGAACTTTGTCCAAATATCAACCTAAAAGGTATCATGAGTATCGGCGCACACAGCGATGATGAGAAAGAAATTCAAAAAAGCTTTGAGCTAAGTTATAAAATTTACGAAGAGCTTAAACCCCATGGGGCGCAAATTTGTTCTATGGGTATGAGCTCTGACTTTAAACTAGCCATAAAATGTGGCTCAAACATGATAAGGCTTGGAACTATTTTATACGTTTGATAAAATTTGGCTTATCTTAGAGTAAGTCAAATTTATTACTCCAAAATAACTTTACCAACAAAATTTAAAAAATAAAATGCAAAATTTGAGCCACAATTACTTATTTAATTAAATTTTAAACCCCATGATTTTATAATCCATTTTTTATTTCAAAAGAGTTTTTATGAATTTTATTCCGTTATTTTCTATTTTCTTTATTGTTGCTATCGGCTTTTTCGCTAAAAAGATAAAAATTTTAGAACAAAAACATTCGATCATCTTTGTTGATTTTGTCCTTTGTTTTGCCATCCCTGCTTTGATTTTTGATAAAGTATATCATGTAAATATCGATATTGAACTACTTAATACCATCGCAACCGGATTTTTGGGAACACTCACAGGGGCTTTAGTGGCTCTTGGACTTGGTGTCTTGTTTAAATTTTCAAAACCAACAATCGTAAGCATGGTCATGCTAAGCTTATTCGGCAATACCCTCTTTGTGGGCATGCCCGTCATACAAGGTTTTTTTGGCGACGGTGTATTAAACGAGATTATATTTTACGATCAACTAGCCACATCCATACCTATCTCGATCCTTGGTCCGCTGATACTTTCATTTGGCGCACCAGAAAAGGTTTCACTTTTTCAAAATGCGATGAAAATTTTAAAATTCCCTCCATTTGTAGCACTTATCCTAGCTCTTTGTCTAAAAGAAATATCTTTACCGGAGTTTATCTTTGAGCCACTTCATATGCTTGAGGGCAGCGTTACTCCAGTGGCTTTATTTGCCATCGGAGTTGGACTTAGCTTTGGAAGTATAACCAGCTCTTACAAGAGCGTTAGTATTGTTTTGTTTTGCAAGATGGTGGTTCCGGCGCTATTTTTTGCAGCAATAACCGGCACACTAAACATACCGATAAATCAAACCTGGCTCGTAGGATTGTTTCAATCTTGCATGCCTCCTATGGTTTTAGCAAGTGCTATGATAATGAAGGCCGGGCTTGATAGCTCTCTTGCTATCTCAGCCGTTGCGCTTGGAGTTGCCTTTAGTTTTGCGATATTTCCAATGTTGTTTTTCATCTTTGGAGCCTAAGATACTAAAATAAATAATTAATTTTATTATTTAAAATTTTAAAGCACAAACTACGTTATTTCTCATACCATAATCTCTTAAAAATATAAATCTTTATTTTTATATTATGATTTAAATTTAAGTTTTTATGGCTTTAAAAGTAAAATTTATCCACGAAAATATATGCCAAAAAAGAATAATTTTTTTGATATCAAATTTGTAAATTTCCATTTTTTAGCGATAAAAAGGCAATTTTATCTTATATGATAAATTTTAAATTTTATCAATTCATGCTAGTTTTGATATAAAGTAAA
Source organism: Campylobacter sp. RM9328 (assembly GCF_012978615.1). Taxonomy (NCBI): domain Bacteria; kingdom Pseudomonadati; phylum Campylobacterota; class Epsilonproteobacteria; order Campylobacterales; family Campylobacteraceae; genus Campylobacter; species Campylobacter sp. RM9328. Next base: position 143,181 of record NZ_LIWF01000005.1, read on the forward strand.
TTTTATATAAATTAAAAATATTAATTTATATATTTTATATTATATACTGATATTACTTGGAAATATTAATATTTTATAAATTTTTATAGTTTATATAAATATTAAGTTTTATAAAAATACACCCCTGAAACAATTGGAAACACGTGATAACTATTGCCTAAAAAATATTTTGATTTTATTAAAAATTTAGCTACGAATAGTAATAATTTGACTTAAGCCTTTAATACAACAGAAAGGATCTAAATGTTTAAAAACCTAAATATCTCAACAAAACTCACTCTCATGAGTTGTGGGATGGCACTAGCTGCACTTTTGCTAGTTATCATCATAGTTGCTTCAAAAACGCTAGGAATGTCAGAGCGCAACACAAGCCAATATATCCAAAGCGAAATGGGTAAAAATGCCGAAAAGGTTTCAGCGTTTTTCTCAAAAGCTATGCAAACTTCAAGAGTTTTATCAGAAACTATCGGCGGTGCGCTTGATGCAGAAAATAAACTAACCACAGATAGCATCGGCGATATATTTTACGAAGTAGCAAAAAACAACACCGAATTTCTAGCCGTCTGGATGATGACTGATAGCGAAGAGGTCTATAGTAAATCCCAAGACGGTGGTGCTAGTGTCTTATACGGCGAAGATGGTAAATTTGCCCCTTATGTAACAAATTTAAACGGCACTCTATCTTTTGCCAGAAGAGTAGCCGGATATGAAAAAGCGGACTACTATACCATACCAAAAAATACTGGCAAGTCAACTATCTTAGAGCCGTTTTTTTACAACTACGGCGGTCAAGAAAAGCTAGTTACAACAGCTGTTAGCCCAATCATCGTAAGTGGTAAATTTGTAGGTGTTGTTGGCATAACTCTTGATGTGGCAAATATTCAAAAGCTATGCGACAGCATACATCTGTATGATGGTGACGTAAATTTCTTAGTTTCTCATACAGGCAAATTTATAGTGCATAAAGAAACAGCCCTTATAGGCAAGTCAATGGTTGATGTAAACCCTGCCCTTAAGCCGATAGAAAGCGCCTTGCAAAAAGAAGAACCTGTCGAGATAGAGGTGGTTTCTGCCGTTACCAAGAAACTTTCAAAAGCAGTTTATGTAAATATAGAAATTCCTCATTTTGATAAAATATGGGGCATGGTCTTAATCGCTCCCAAAGATGAAACAGTCAAAGAAACCAATGAGCTTAGAAATTTTATTATCATTTTAGCCGTTGTTTCCATGCTAATTTTATCTTTTGCAATGTGGAGTTACTCTAAAACTTTTGGCAAACGTATCGTAACCGTAGGAAATAACCTAGAAAATTTCTTTGAATTTTTAAATTTCAAAACAAACAAAGCCGATCTTATCACTATCCGCGCCAATGACGAGATAGGTAAAATGGGCATGTTAATAAATGAAAACATCAAAATGACTGAGAGAAATTTAGCCGAGCAAAATGCCTTTATAAAAGAGGCCAATAGCTTTGTTGATGAGATAAAACGCGGAAATTTCATGGCCATGTTAGACGCGCAGACTATAAATCCCGCTCTAAACCAACTAAAAGGCACATTTAAAGAGCTACAAGAAGCGTTAAAAACAGCTATAGCAGCGAATGCACAAGATGTCTTAAAACTACTTGAAGCCTATAAAAATCAAAATTTCACAGAAACTCTTGATGATAAAGGTGAAGTAGCTAGCGGTGTAAACGCTCTTGGCAGCGAGATAGCCAAC
>NZ_LIWF01000006.1:0-144724 GCF_012978615.1 Campylobacter sp. RM9328
TTGGCTTGATATACGCCATTGTCGGCGATTTTTATCAACCCTTCTTTTGTAAGTTCTTTGTTATCATATGTTGATATACCTATACTGGTTGAGCCATACCAACAGCTACTGTGAAAATTGATGCGTATTTGCAAGATTGCTTTATGTATTTTTGTGGCTAACTGATAACATCCTATTTTGTCTGTTTTTGGACAGATGATTAAGAACTCATCTCCGCCTAGTCTGCAGGCTATGTCGTCGTTTCTGATATTATGCTGTAAGGTATCGGCAAAGGCGACCATAACTCTATCTCCAGCGTCGTGTCCATATGTGTCGTTTATAAATTTAAAATTATCAATATCAAGCATTATGATAGAAAATTTCTCGCCTGTTTTGTGAAATTTTTTTATAAGTTTGTCTAGAGTTAGCATTGCTTTATGTCTATTTGCAATTCCCGTTAATTGGTCTTTCATTGCAACGCTTTCAAGCATTAAATTCATGTTGACAAGCTCTTTTGTTCTGCTTTCAACCTTTTCTTCTAGTGATTTTTTAAGTACTAAAAGTTCTTCATTATATTTCATTAAAACATTTACAATGTTATTAAACGAACGAAGTAGCGTTGTTACTTGCTCTTTATTTGTATCATCTAATTGTATATAGGCATCTTTTGGATCGCAGCCAAGCTCTATGAGGTGTATTTGGGTTGCTAAATTTTTATCGATACCAAGTATATGAAAAGTTAGCCATTGTATAAGAAAATCAAGTAATTTTTTAACATTTTCTTTATTGTATTTCTTGCCAAGCTTTTGTTCTTGTAGTGAAATTTCTTTGATAAAATTTTTATGTGCTGCTAAATGTTGCTTAACGTGTCTTTTGTCGATGTTTGATTTTTGCATTATGCTTTCTTCATGAGCAAAATGATACTTCGAGTACTCTATAAGCTCTACTAATATGTTTTTTATTTCCTGGTCAGTAGTGGTTGGTTTTTATAATTTGCTACCCAAGTTATTTACAATATTAACTAAATACTTATGCTCTATATCAACTATCTCTATATTTGTTGCAAATTCCTTACCCCAGGTAAAAAACACTTGCCCCATGTCCAATGCAGCCTTTCTTTAATATTTTTGGATATTAATTTTATATAAAATTAACTTTATGACAAATAAAATATTTATTTACTATAAATGCACGAAATGGTTTTGTAACTCTTGACAAAAAGTAATGTTTTTAGTATAATCACACTTCATTTTTTTAAAATGTCTTGTTAGCTCAGCCGGTAGAGCATCTCACTTTTAATGAGGGGGCCGTTGGTTCGAATCCAACACAGGACACCACTTGGTCGCTTAGCTCAGCCGGTAGAGCGCCACCCTTACAAGGTGGATGTCATAAGTTCGAGTCTTATAGCGACCACCATTATTCTTTAGGTGCAGCGGTAGTTCAGTTGGTTAGAATGCCGCCCTGTCACGGCGGAGGTCGCGGGTTCGAGCCCCGTCCGCTGCGCCATCCTGACTTTAGTTTAAAGTCGAAGTAAGGTAAGCATACCCGAAGAGCCTCGTTAGCTCAGTTGGTAGAGCATATCACTCTTAATGATGGGGTCGTAGGTTCGAGCCCTACACGGGGCACCATTGTTATTTGTTGGCCCATTCGTCTAGCGGTTAGGACACCAGCCTCTCACGTTGGTAACACGAGTTCGAGTCTCGTATGGGTCACCACTTCAAAATTTATAATCCAAATTATAATATATCTTATTTAAAATAACTGTTTCATTTTGCCGTTTAAATTTTAATACAAAATAATTTATGTCTAGTAAAAATTAAACATTAAAAAACGAAAGAAAATATAAATTTTTAAAGAGAAGAGAGGAGCTATGCTCCTCTTTGGATTATTTTAGAGTTTGAATATACTCTGCAACAGCTTTTGCATCATCTTCGCTAAGTGGAGTAGCGATAGGTTTCATCATAGCACCCATGCCAAATTTATTAGCTTTGCCGGCTTTGTAGTCTTGCAAAGAAGCAACTATGGCAGCAGCATCTAGTGATGTTAGTGCAGGAACTTTGTTGTTAAACACTTTCTCTGCTTTTGCTCCATGACAGGCGATACATTTTTTATAGATAGTTGCGCCGTCAGCTGCAAACATAGAAGAAGCAAACAAGGCTGCAACGCTTGAAACAATAAGTAATTTTTTCATTTTTTTCCTTTACAAAAATTTATTAGAAAATTATATTATACAAAAGTAAAATTCTAACTTAGTCATAAAACTATATCGGTAAAGCGAAGAAAAGTTTTAGCTTACTTGTCTTCGCATTTGCCAAATTTACAAGCACGCTCGTATAGCTTTCTCGCTTTTGCCTCATTGTTGCTTAGTTTTGCTAATAAAAAACAAGCTTGAGCGTATTCAAATTTGCAACTTTTTGCTAACAGCTCAAGCACTTTTTTGCTATCTTGAGGATTGTTTTTATGGAGCAATAGGGCTTGGTTATAGCATCCAACTCCATCGTTGTTTTTGCAAGCAAAGTCATATAGTTGCATAGCTTTTTTCTCATCTATATTTTCATCTACGAGCCCTTGCTCGTAAATTTGTCCTAAATTTGAACAAGCTGTGACAAGCCCGTTGTTGCAAGCTTTTTCATAATAAATTTTAGCATCATTAAAATTTAAAAGCCTGCTAAAATTTACAGCAAGGTTGTTACATGCGATGCTTTGACCGGTTTCGCATTGCGCGATAAGTTTTTCTTGCTCTTGCCTGGCTTTTTCTTCAAATTTTTCCTCTTCGCTTTGAAGATAGCCAAAGCTTATTATCTTTTGCCATGACCAGCAACCGCTAAAAGCAAATGCACAAGCGATTATTAAAGCTAAATTTATGATCTTTTTATTCATTTATCTCGCCTAGTTTTATGCCAAGGCGTTTCATTTGAGGGCAAGCCTTGCTAAAACCTCTAAAGCAAGCGACTTTATAAATTTGATACGCTCTTCTTTCGTCTTTTTCTACGCCAAGACCTAGCTCATACATAGCGCCTATGTTTGCACATGATGGGATATCGTTTTTTTTGCAAGCATTTTCGTAGGCGCTCATTGCAAGAGCATAATCCTGTGCTACGATCTCTCCTTTTCGGTATGCATTTGCTAAGTTATAGCAAGATCTAGCGCCTCCTTGGTTGCAACTTGTTCTATAAATTTCTACTGCGCGCTTAGGATCTTTTTTGACTCCAAGACCATGCTCGTAAAGTATGCCCAAATTCGCACATCCAAGCTCAACACCGCCATTGCAGGCTTTTTCGTAGTATATCGCCGCATTTTCGTATTGTTTTAAAAATTCATAGTTAGCTCCGGTATCATTGCAAGCTGACATTTCTCCTTCGTTGCATTTTGGAACAAGAAGCATTATGGCATTTTGAGAGATCTGCTCTTTGTTTTTGACTATTTTTTGATCTTCGCTTTCTTGCCACTTACTTTCTTGGTCTATTATCTGGCCATCTTTTTGCGGGGAAAATTGTGATATTTGTGAACATCCTGTTAAAAGTATTACTAATAAAAATGGTATAAAATTTTTCATATTTGCTCCTTAAAATCACTCAAAAAAGATTATTTTAACGCCTTGATTGAGCTTAGATGAGTAAAATTTGTCACTTAGATCGCCAAAAGTTTTGCCCATAAGACAAAACTTGTGTGGCATATAGTGTTATTCGCGTCCGATGATGTAGTATGTTGTGTCGTTGATCTTTTCAAGTTTTATTTTGTATTTCTCCGCCCAATCAGCGATAATGTCTTCAACGCGTTCTTTTATCTCTGCAATAGTCGCTATGTTTTTTATCTTAAGCCTATCTTCGCTACCACTCATTGCAACAAAACAAAGATGTGGCTTTAAATGATCGTTTAAAGATACGATATTTTGTATATTTACGCCGTCCATGTTGTTAAAAATTCTTTGCATTTGAGCTACTGTAGTTTCGTTGATAGTGTAACCTAGCTGACTTAAAAGCGCGTTATAATCCATTATAATCTCCTTGTTTGTTAAAAATTTATAAACATTATAAGACTTTTAGGATAATATTTGCTAAATTTAAAGGAAAAGTGGTGAAAAAGCTTATATTTGTGTTCGTTTTGACACTGTTTTTATCAGGCTGCGTGTTTAATCAAAAATCAAATTCCGACATTAGCTATGATGATCCGCAAGCTCTAGAGCTCAAAGAGGCATTAATGCTTCATGAAGATGGTAAATACAAAAAGGCATTTATGCGTTTTGAAGAAAAGGCAAAAGCCGGAAATATCCTTGCAATGTATCAAGTCGGAGTTTATTATAGAGATGGGCTTCATGTGAGTAAAGATCTTTTGCGTGCTATGTTTTGGTTTAAAACAGCGGGAAGATATGGTAATACCAAGGCTTTAAGAAGTGTTGGTTATATGTATGAGTATGGTCTTGGGGTTAATCAAAATTTCAAAAAAGCAAAGGCGTATTACTATGAAGCGTCAAATTTGGGCTCTGCTTTGGCAGATTATGATCTTGGCTTGTTATATCTTAAAACAAACGAGCAAAATGACGCTAAAATATTTCTAAATAGAGCTTGTGCAGGTGGCATAAATGAAGCATGCGAAAAATTTAAAGAGTTGAAATTTTAATCTCAACTCTTTTGGCTAATTAGCACACCTTCTATCATTTTTTTAATATCGCCGTCAAGTATGGCGTCTGTTTGACTATATGCCTCTCCACTTCTTACGTCTTTTACTTGCTGGTAAGGGAAAAGTACGTATGATCGTATCTGATGCCCCCAGCCGATTTCACTTTTTTCCACATTTGCGTTTGCCTCTTGTTGTTTCATGAGCTCAAGCTCGTAAAGGCGTGATTTGAGCATTTTCATAGCGGTTGCACGGTTTTTGTGTTGACTTCTGTCGTTTTGGCACTGCACTACTATGCCAGTAGGCGCGTGTGTTATACGTATGGCGCTTTCGGTTTTGTTTACGTGCTGACCGCCGGCCCCACTTGCACGGTAAGTGTCTATTTTAAGATCTTTTTCATCGATCTCAATCTCTATATCGTCATCTATCTCTGGGCTTACCATGACGCTTGAAAAGCTTGTATGGCGGCGTCCGGCACTATCAAAAGGACTTACTCTAACAAGACGGTGTATACCGTTTTCAGCCTTTAAATAACCAAAGGCATTTTCTCCTTTTACTATGAAGCTAACATCTTTTAGGCCGGCTTCGTCCCCCTCTTGAAAGTCAAGAGTTTCAACCTTAAATCCCTCGCGTTCGCAAAAGCGTAGATACATACGGTATAGCATCGATGCCCAGTCGTTGCTCTCTGTGCCGCCTGCTCCAGGGTGGATAGAGATGATGGCGTTTTTATTATCATCTTCGCCGCTTAGAAGCATTGAAATTTCAAGATTGGTTATCTTGTCTTCTAAATTTGAAGCATCGTCAAATAGTGCGTTTACAGTCTCTTCGTCGCTTTCAGAGTTTGCTAGCTCATAAAGATCTTTTGCGTCATCAACAGCACTTTTTGCACTGTTAAATTTTTCAAGCGTATTTGAAATTTTAGTTTTTTCTTTGCCGATAGCAGTAGCATTTGCGATATCTTGCCAGAAATTTTCATCTTGTTCTAAATTTTCTATCTCTTTTAGTCTGGCTTTAATATTTTCTGGTTTTATGATAGCTGAGATGTTTTGAACTTTTGTGTGTAGGGTTTTTAAAAGCTCGGTATATTCGTAATTATCCACATGATTTCCTTGAATTTTTGGCTGATTTTATCCAAAAAAAGCTTATAGTCAAAATTTAATCATGAGTTTAAGAGCATTTTGCTAAAATACAGCCTTAAAAATCATAAAAAAGAAGTATATAATGGAAATTTTAAGAAGCGTAAAAGAGCTACGTGAATTTATAGCCAGTTGTAACGGTGAGATCGGTTTTGTGCCTACGATGGGTGCTTTGCATGAGGGGCATTTGAGTTTGATAAAAAAATGTGTAAGCGAAAACTGTATCAGTATCGTTTCTACATTTGTTAATCCAACTCAATTTTTGCCCGGAGAGGACTTTGAAAGCTATCCCAAAAAGGAAGAGTCAGACATAAAAATGTGCGAACTTTCCGGCGTTAATGCGATCTTTATACCTAATGGGCGAGAGATGTATTTTGAAAATGAACCAAAGATAAAAGCACCTGAAAAATTTGCAAATATCTTAGAGGGTAAAACTCGTCCTGGTCATTTTGACGGAGTTCTTAGAGTGCTTACAAAACTCTTTAATCTAGTCCGTCCAACGCGTGTTTATATGGGTAAAAAAGATGCACAACAAGTCTTAATAGTGCAAAATATGGTAAAAACCATGTTTATAAACACTCAGATAATACCTTGTGAGATCGTAAGAGAAAGCGACGGTTTGGCGCTTTCAAGTAGAAATGTCTACTTGAACGACGAGCAAAAATGCCACGCTTTAAGGCTGTCTCGCTCGCTAATGAATGCTTCAAATTTAATCAAAAAGGGTGAACTAAATGTTAGCGAGATAAAGGCTTGTATGCTAAATACGCTTGAGCCCTTGCAGGTTGATTATGTTGCTGTTGTCGATAGAGAATTTAATGAAATTTCAAAGATAGAACTTGGTAATGCCATAATCCTTGTTGCAGCCTATGTCGGCAAAACACGTTTGATAGATAATTTGTGGGTTTAAAATGAGCAAACTTTATCTTATATCTCTTGGCTGTAATAAAAATTTAGTTGATTCTGAAATAATGCTTGGTCGTCTTCGCAACTTCGAGCTAACAAATGAAATTTCAGATGCAGACGTGATAATCGTAAATACATGCGGTTTTATCGCTTCGGCAAAAGAGGAGAGTGTGCGCACTATACTTGAGATGGCAGAGGCTAAAAAACAAGGCGCAACGCTTGTTGTAACCGGCTGTTTGATGCAAAGATACCGCGAAGAACTTATGCGTGAACTACCTGAGGTAGATCTTTTTACGGGCGTGGGTGACTATGACAAGATCGATGAAATAATCTTAAAAAAGCAAAATTTATTTAGCCCGGACGTGTATCTACAAAGCAACGAAGAACGTATTATAACTGGCTCAAACTATCATGCGTATATTAAAATCGCTGAAGGCTGTAATCAAAAATGTAGCTTTTGTGCGATACCCACCTTTAAAGGCAAACTTAAGTCAAGAAGTCTTGAAAATATCATAGATGAAGTAAAAAGACTAGTCCAAAAGGGCTACTATGACTTTAGCTTTTTATCTCAAGATAGCAGCTCGTGGATGCGTGATAATGGCGTTAGTGACGGACTTATATCGCTTATTGATGAAGTAGAGAAGATCAATGGGGTTAAAAGCGCTAGAATTTTATACCTTTATCCAAGCACAACAACAATGGCGTTGATCGATAGGATAGTTGCTTCGCCTGTATTTCATAACTATTTTGATATGCCTATACAGCATATTAGTGATAAAATGCTACGCGTGATGAAACGAGGAAGCAATGAAGCAAAGGTGCATGAAATTTTAAGCGCCATGAGATCTGCTCCAAATTCATTTTTAAGAACCGGCGTTATCGTGGGACATCCAGGAGAGAGCGATGAGGACTTTGACTCACTTTGTAAATTTTTAGAAGAGTTTAAATTTGATAGAATTTCAGCATTTGCCTACTCAAGAGAGGAGGATACTGCTGCATTTGATATGGAGCAAATTCCTACTAAAATCATCTCAAAACGACTATCAAAGATAGAAAAGGTTATTAAAAAAACATTAGATGATAGCTTTAGATCACAAATAGGACGCGAGATAATCGCCAGTATAGAAGGTGAAAGTAGCGAGGGTGAGATGTTTTTTGGTGGTAAAATGGATATCTGGGATAAAGATATAGACGGCGAAATTTTAATTAACGAAAGTGATGAGCGTGAGCTTGAAGTTGGTGCTAGGTATCTTTGTGAGGTTACTGACTCTGTTGATAACAAATTAATTGCAAGGGTTATAAAAAGAGCTTAATCCTATGATAAATTTATCAAAAGAGAGTATCGATGCTTTAAAAAACGGTAAAAATTTACTGGCTTTTTCTCATGGTGTCGATAGTTCGGCACTTTTTTATCTGCTAAATGATGCTGGAGTTGAGTTTGATATCGCTATTGTAGACTATAATGTAAGAGCGCAAAGCAAAGACGAAGTAAGAAGTGCAAAAGCTCTTGCAAAAAACTTTAAAAAAAAGATCTTCACTCTTAGCGTTAAGCTTGAAGGCGGGAATTTTGAAGCCAAGGCAAGAGAAATAAGGTATGAATTTTTTAAGAAAATTTTTCTTGAACACGGATATAAAAATTTAATCTTAGCCCATCAGCTTGATGACCGCTTGGAGTGGTTTATGATGCAGCTTTCACGAGGCGCCGGACTTTTGCAGATGTTAGGTATGAATGAGCATGAAAGCAGGGAGTGGTGTGAAATTTATAGACCGCTCATTGGCATAAGTAAGGCTGAAATTTTAGCGTATCTAAAAGAGGGAAAATTAGCTTACTTTGTCGATGAGAGTAATGTCGATGAAAAATTTAAGCGAAATTTTATACGGGCTAAATTTGCAACAGAATTTTTGGCAAATTTCAAAGAGGGCGTAGCTAGAAGTTTTAAAATTTTAGAAGCCGAACGCGCTAAATTTGAGCCTAAGATAAGTAAAATTTCACAAGATCTTTATAGTGTTAAATACGACGAAAACGCACTAAACGGCATTGATAGGGTAGCTAAAACTTTAGGTGTTGTGATGAGCGAGGCTCAGCGCTTAGAGTGCAAAAGGTGCCTAAAAGGTGGCTGTGTTATCTCGGGACGTATAGCGGTTGGTTTATACAAAGACGAAAGTGTTTTGATTGCACCGTTTGTAAAAACTAAAATGGATAAGGATTTTAAGGAAAAGTGCCGAATTCTTGGTATGCCGGCGCAAATTCGAGGCTATTTATTTAGTGCTGGCATAAATTTAGTGGAGTTAAGGTTTTAGACCATAAACACGTATATTAAAGATAGTGTGGATCTTGTCTCCATCGCCTTTCATATTGATCGGAAATTCGGCTCTAATTATGCTTTCGTATTTGCTAAGTGCATCTAAAAAATCATAAAATTTCTGCGGTGTTTTAACTGAGGTCGTGACATTTAGTTGATAGAGGAAAAAGCTTTCATCGGGATTAGTTTCTTCGGCTTCACTCAAGCTTACTTCGTTAAAAAAAGTAGAGGCGAAATTTATAAATTTCTGTTTGTCAAATTTTGCGTCATAAGAGGAGATGATAAATTCGTTTTTCTCCTTTAGGCTTTCAAGTGCCGCGATTTTACCGTCGTATGTTTGCTTGACCTTTGAATATGATGACATTTGAGAGCGATTTTCTCTACTTAGCTCTTTAAATTCTTTGATATTTGGCACGATAAATGCAAATATCATCACAAAGCAGATAACTATAAATATCAAAATATAAAGTAAAAGCTTGACTACGTCTATCTTTTCAAGGCTTGTGTCGCGTCTTTTACTCATTGTATCCCTCGGAGTTATCTATTTTGTTTGTGCTAATAAATCCATACCAGCCGTTTTTGGTTTGATAAAAGCTTGTGTTTGAAGTGGTAAATATTGATTTTAGCGGGGTTGCCAAAAGCTGGTTAAATACGTCTTTTGTTGGTGTGGTGCCTCGTATTATTAGTGAGTTTTTTTGCATCAATACCTCTTCAAGTGTAATGCTGTCAGGAACTAGATCGAAAAGATTATGTAGGCTTTTTTTAAGTAAAGTGTTCGAGGTGTAAATATCAGTTGCAGCAGAAATTCTTGTCGTTAATGTCGCCCAAACCTCATCTGCATGGACTATTTTTTCGCTTAAGCTTGTTTGCTCGGCAAATAAGTCTTTGGTGTTTGTGGCAAGCGAGTAGTTTTTATATATGATAAGTAAATTTACTAGCAAAAGAACGAAGAAAACAGAGCCGATAAGTGTTAGCCAAAGTTTGCTAAATAGGCTTAAAATCGGTCTCGGTTCAGGCGTAATAAAGCTAAAAGTCATAGTTTTATCTCCTCATACATAAGCTCGTTCATGATCTCAAGAGTATTTATAGGATAGACCGATGTCTCAACCAGTAGTTCTGACTCAAGGTATTGCAGGAATGTCGCGCTAGTTTTTGTGTTGTCAAATACAATTATTTGCTCGATAAAATCAGCGTCATAAAGCGGGTTGTTGTAAAATTCTTTAATGGCTGAAAGGATATATTCAAAAGTGTTCATGTCGCGTCCAAATAACGCAACGGACTTTTCTACATCTTGTGAAACCGGCATATTTAGGTCATATCCTAAGTCTTCAAAACCTTGAAATTTATCATCACCTAAAAGATCGTCAAGACTTTGAAAATCATCTATCGAGCTTGCCTCGCTCTCTTCTTTAACGATTAGGTTGTCAATATCCGTAATGTCTTCTAACTCAAGCTTTTGCTCGGTGAAATTTGTATCACCGCTTGGCTGGTTTTCGTTTATGATCGAAAACGTAGAAAGTCTCATTTTTTTATCTTTAAATATAGACAGTGTGACGGATTTTTCATGGTTATACACACAAAGCGTCGTTTTTTCAGGGATTTGGCGTTTTAAAAGCTCATGAAAAAGTAGGGCGATAGGCGAATATATAAGATCAACGCTATCCCTCCCAAATGTGTTTTTGGCTCTTCTAACGGCCAGCATATCAGCATAAATGCTCCATTCATTTTGCATTTTTATGCTTACAAGTCCGTCGGAATTTATATGAAATTTATTATATTCTTCCTCTTTGATGGTAGGAAGTGCCCCTTGGTATGGGCTATTAAAAAATAAAGATATGTATATATTAGAGTAGTTTTTCTCTTGTCTTTGTATGAAGTCAAGAACTTTTTGGTCTATGTCTTCGGGGTTTATGTCTGTAAATTTTGCGTTTATAGTGTTTATGACCTCTTTATTTTTAACGACACGTCCGTAAAATATGCACTCTGAATCCTCAATAAGAACGCTTAAAAATAAATTTGAAAACATACCGCGAATAGAAAACGACATACTTCTCCTAAAATCATAACTTATATAATGGTATCTAAAAACTTATTAAATAAGATTAAAAAAGCTCTTTTTTTAACTTTTCAAAATTCTCTTTCGTCTTTTTGGCTTCATCTTTTAAAGCGTCGTCGATAAGTATGCTGTTTTTTAAAAAGGCGTACTGCTCTATCATGATATCGCATATTAATTTTATACGCTCCTTGTCGCTGTTGCTGACCTCTCCTTGGCTGATGTTTTCGATCATTTTTATGTATTTTTTACCGTCGTTTATGTAGTTTGTAAATTCGAGAGAAATTTTACTTTGGTTAAGCAAGGTGTTTGCCATTTTGTTGTAGATATCAAGTTTTATAGCCTCTTCGCTTAGCTCAAGTGACTTTTGAAAATTGCCTATCTCATAATAAAATTTAGCCTTAAAGCTTAGCTGATATGATGTGTTTGTTTCGAAAAATAGCCAAGCAAAAAATATTATCAGTATTGCCAAGATAGCAGCTGTTGAGCGTGATTTTTTCATGTTTTACCTGTTTTTATTGGCGTTTTTAACCCACCATACTTTTAAATTTGCAACAAAATCGCTTTTATTTTCCTCGACGCTTTTGCCGCCGTCTTTTTGTGAAGCTTTCCATAAATTTTCTTGTATAAGCTCTTTTGCGTCATCTAGTTCTAAGCCATCAACTTTAAAAGGAGCGGAAAGGCTGAAATTTATAGTTGAAAATGGTTTTGGTATTATCATTTTATCCCAGCTTTTAAGTTGCCAGAATTTATCGGCTTCATAGTTTAGGACATAAATTTCAGAATTTGTTTTTTGTGCGATAACTACGGCGCCATCAGCGATGCTGTGTCTTGGTCCTCTTGGTCCATCTGGCGTAATGATGACATCAACCCCGCTTTTTATCTCTTTTAACGCGGTAATAAGTGCTTTTGCTCCGCCTTTTGAGCTGCTTCCTCGTATGGTATCGATACCAAAAAATTTAATTATCCTTGCAATAATCTCGCCATCTTTGTGGTTGCTGATTATAACTTTCCCGTGTTTTTGTTTGTTAAAATCTTTTGTCCAAAATTTTAAATACGCAAAGCTCATCATGGCTAGTCGCCCATGCCAAAACACAACAACGCAACCGTGCTTTGGAAGTCTTGTGTCGGTATATGTTTTTTTGCAGGTTAAAAAGATAATGCGCATGAACAGGTAAATGGCCCATACGCTAAAATTTATAAATATACTTTTTTTGGCTCTACTCCACAAGTTCGCCATAAAGCACCATTCTTTTTGGATTAGTTATGCGCACTTTTAGTGTCTTGCCAAGCAGCTCTTCACTCCCTTGGACTTGAACTAAAAAGTTGTTAAAGCTTCGTCCTGCTACGGCTCCGTTTGCTCTAAGCTCTTCAAAATAAACGTCAAAAATTTTACCGTTTTGCTTTGCTACTATTTCATCTAAAATTTCATTATGACGACTTTGAAGTCTTGTTAGGCGTTGCGAGGCTATATCGTCTGGAATTTGGTTTGTAAATTCAGCTGCTTTCGTAAGCGGACGAGGCGAGTATTTAAAGCTAAAAACTTGCTCAAACCTAACTTTTTCAAGCACATCCATGGTGTCTTGAAATTCTGTATCTGTCTCGCCAGGAAAAGCCACGATGATATCCGTGCTAATGCTTACATCAGGGCAAAGTTCGCGAAGTTTTAAGGCACGGTCCAAAAACCACTCTTTGGTATATCCGCGCTTCATTTCACAAAGCACTTTTGTGTTTCCGCTTTGAAGCGGCATGTGCATGGATTTGCAAATTTTTGGGTTGTTTGCAAAAACATTTAAAAATTTATCATCCATGTGAAGTGGATGCGGGCTTGTAAATCGTATGCGCTCGATGCCATCAATCTCGCTTAGTCGTTCAAGCAAGTCGCTAAAATCAATCTTTTCATGTGCACTTGAAAAACGTTTACCGTAATTATTTACATTTTGACCAAGTAAAAATATCTCTTTTGCGCCTCTGTCGGCTGCCTTTTGGGCTTCTAAAAGTATTAAATTTAAAGGTATGCTTATCTCATCGCCACGCGTGTGCGGAACTATACAGTAAGTGCATTTTTTATCACAGCCTATTGATATATTTATGTATGATTTAAACGGCGATCCGCGAAATTCACCAAAGGCATAGTCGCTCTCATCGTAGTTTATATCGGTGCTAATAAATTTTGGAGTTTTGACGGCAGTTGAAATTTTACTGACGTTTCTAGCTCCTAAAACAAAATCAACATATGGCGCACGTTTAAAAATTTCACTACCCAAATGACTTGCCGTGCAGCCACAAACGCCTATTTTGGCACCTGGTTTTTTTGCCTTTTCAAATGCTCCGACCTCGCTAAAAAGTTTATGTACCGGTTTTTCACGAACAGAACAAGTATTTATAAGGATCAAATCCGCCTCACCCATATCTTCGGTTAAAGTGTAATTGTCTTTTTGGCTAAGCTCAGCGATAATATGCTCACTATCGCGAACATTCATCGCACAGCCTAGCGTTTGTATGAAAAGCTTTTTACTCATTATAAGATATGAACTTCATACATGTAGTCGTTGTCGTCAAGACCGTATTTAACGCTTCTATGATAGACGCTTAGTCCTTTTTCTTCAAAGTATTCAACTAGCTCGATCAGCTGTTTGTGACTGTTTTCTTTATCAAAATAAAAAATTTTTTGTCCGTCTTTGTTTACGGCAGCTTCGATTTTATCAAGTGAGATCGTTTTTGGTTTTGTATCAATCTCGGTTCTAGCGAGTTTTAGCTCCATTTTTTATCCTTGCTTGTAATTTTTGAATTTGTAAGTATATCAAATCGCTAATAAAAAGCACATTAAACTTTTTATTAGTAAGAAAACTATATAATGTCAAAACTTCTAAAGTTAAATCCCCTAAAAATACAAAATATGGAGCAAAAATGGAGAGAATATCGGACATCATAGAGTCTATTGCAAATGAAAAAGGGCTTGATATAGAGGATGTAAAAGAGCGTGTTAAACGAGCCATTGTCAATACCGCTAGACATGTATACGGAGAGCATTATGAATACGATGTTGTTATCGACGCAAATAAAACTTTAAAACTTTATCAGAAAATTTTAATACTTTCAAACGATGATGAGCGTTTGAGCGAAGATAACGAGCACTTTATAAGCGTAAAAGATGCGAAAAATATCGATTCGAGTGTAGAGATCGGCGATGAACTTACTTATGAGTTGAGTCTTGATAACCTTGGCAGAACGGCGGCTCAAACATTACATAAAGAGCTTGAATTTCATATACAACGTCTTGTTGAAGAGAAAATTTTTCAAAAATACGAAGAACTTGTTGGGCATGTTGTTTTTGGAACTGTTGTTCGTGTTGATGAGCAAGAAAACACTTTTGTGGAGATAGACGAGCTTCGAGCGGTGTTGCCTAGAAAATACCGTATAAAAGGGGAGAAATTTAAAGTGGGTGATGTAGTTAAAGCTGTTATCCGAAAGGTTTATACCGATAAAAGTCTTGGCATAAAAGTAGAGCTAAGCAGAACTTCGCCTAAATTTTTAGAAGCTCTTTTAGCGGCTGAGGTGCCTGAGATAAAAGATGGCGGTATAATCATCCAATCAAGCGCTAGAATTCCAGGAGAGCGTGCTAAAATCGCGCTTCTTAGCGTTTCTCCGAATATCGATCCTATCGGAGCGACCGTTGGAACAAAAGGCGTTAGGATAAATGCCGTAAGCAAAGAGCTAAAAAATGAAAATATCGATGTTGTTGAGTATTCGGCTGAGCCTGTGATATTTATCACTCGCGCCATGAGTCCTGCTATTATAAGTTCTGTAAAAATAGACGGAAACAAAGCTATCGTGAGTTTAGTTAGCGAACAAAAAAGCAAGGCGATAGGCAAGTCAGGCATAAACATACGACTAGCAAGCATGCTTACAGGATATGAGATAGAGCTTAACGAGATAGGCGGTTCTGCAAAGACAAGCGGCTCTGAAAATAGTGAATTTGCAAGAGATTTAAGATCGCTTTTTGGAGAGGATTGAAATTTCAGTATAAAATAATCGCGGCAAGTTTGTGCTTGCCGCTTTTGAAGGCGATTAAAATTTAATCATTTAAAATCGCAAGTAGTTCTTTGTTATTTTTTGTTTTTAACATTTTTGCGTATAAAAATTTAAGCGCTTCGACATCATCCATAGATGCAATAGCTGTTCTAATAGCCCAAATTTTTTGTAACTCATCAGGTTTTTGAAGAAGCTCTTCTTTTCTTGTGCCTGATTTAAGCACACTAATTGCCGGATAAATTCTGCGATCGGAAATATTTCTATCAAGTACAACCTCGCTGTTGCCGGTACCTTTAAATTCTTCAAATATAACTTCATCCATGCGCGAACCTGTGTCGATAAGTGCGGTTGCAATGATAGTAAGGCTGCCACCGTGCTCAATATTTCTAGCTGCGCCAAAGAAGCGTTTTGGCTTGTGAAGTGCGTTAGCATCCACACCACCCGTTAGCACCTTGCCACTTGGTGGGGTAACGGTGTTATAAGCACGTGCTAGACGTGTGATACTGTCAAGAAGGATGATAACGTCCTTTCCCATCTCGACTAGACGCTTTGCCTTTTCGATGACAAGCTCGGCCACACGCACGTGATTAAGCGCCGGTAGGTCAAAAGTCGAGCTAAATACTTCGCCTTTAACACAGCGTTGCATATCGGTAACCTCCTCAGGACGTTCATCGACTAAAAGCACCATCAAATGAGCCTCTGGGTGGTTTTTAGCTATGCCGTGAGCAAGCTCTTTCATGAGTTCTGTTTTACCGCTTCTTGGAGGAGCGACGATAAGGCCACGCTGACCCTTGCCTATAGGAGTAAATAGGTCAAGCACGCGTCCTGTTAGATGCATCGGATCGTATTCTAGTTTTATCTTTTCGGTTGGAAAAAGCGGTGTTAGGTTGTCAAAAAGAGGACGTTCTTTTGCCTCGGCTAAAGGCATATAATTTATGGCTTCGATCTTTAAAAGTGCGTAGTATTTCTCTTGATCTTTTGGTTCTCTAACTTGTCCCGTAACGATATCACCTACGCGTAGCGCGAATTTGCGAATTTGCGAATTTGAAACATAAGCGTCATTTGAACTGTCGCTTAAGTTTGCGTCAACGGAACGCAAGAAGCCGTAACCTTCGTTTGTAACCTCTAAAATTCCTGTAAATAGTATAAAACCGCCCTGTTTTGTCTGTGTTTTTAAAATTTCAAATATCAAATCTTGACGGCGAAATTCTCGAGGGTTTTCAACACCGACGACATTTGCTATCTGGACTAAATTTTCTAAGTCAAGCGCTCTTAGGTCTTCTATCTTGTGTCCATCAACCGGGGTATGTGTGCGTGAGTTTGTGTGTTTTTTTGTAGCCTTGTTTTCTTTTTGGCTCTGAGCTTCTTGCTCTTTTTCGTTATTTTCCATTAATCCTCTTTTAAATTTGCATAAATAATGTAGAAATTTGGGTCTTCAAATGTAGTGTTTGAAAAGTGGCATTTTATAGAATTTTTGCTTTCTTGTCAATAAAATTTACACTTTTTGATATAATTTGGATTTTGTTTTAAGGGTAGAAAATGATGAATTTTAAAGACGGCCTTAGAGAAAAGATTATTATAAAAACGGCTGTTTTAGGTATTGTCGTTAATGTTTTTTTAGCTGGTATAAAAATTTTAATCGCTCTTGCTTCAAATTCGGTTGCTATCATTTCAGATGCGATAAATAACTTAAGTGATGCATTTTCAAGCGTTATAACGATATTTGGCTCAAAGCTTTCGCTAAAAAAGCCTGATGAAAACCACCCTTATGGATACGGTAGAACCGAATACATCGGCGGCCTTATCGTTTCGGTAGTTGTCTTAATGCTTGGTTTGCAGTTTTTTAAAAACTCGGTTGAGGTTATAGTAGAACCTCAAAAGACAAGCTTTGAAGCTGGTGCGCTTTGGTTTTTACTATTTGCTATTTTTGTAAAAGTATTAATTGCAAAGCATTATAAAAAAGTAGGCGAAAACACAAAATCAATCTCGCTAAAAGCAGTTGGAGCGGAAGCTTTTGGTGATGCGATGATATCTTGTATCATACTGATTTCGGCACTTCTTTCGTATTTTTATGAAATTTTTATAGACGGTTACGCCGGTGTTGTCGCATCGGTTTTTATCATCTATAATGGTGTGATTTTGATAAAAGAGACATTTGACAAGATAATCGGCGTTAGGGTCGAAAAAGAGGTTAGCGATACGATCTATCAGGCGGTTTTAGAGTGCGAGATAGTACAAGGCGCTTATGACTTGATACTCCATAACTATGGTGTTGAGCGTTATGTAGGGTCTATAAATGTTGAGGTTGACGAGCATTTAAAACTACCGCTTGTTTCACAGCGTTTAAATGAGCTTCAAGTTGAGATTTACGATAAATATCGTGTGTATCTTGTTTTTGGAATTTATAGCGTAAATTTAGGCCAAAATAGTGCAAAAGAGTGCATCAAAAACGCACTTTTGGATATAAAAAATGTTTTAAATATCCATGCGTTTTTTATAAATTTAAAGCAAAAAAGAATTAGATTTGACGTGACGGTTGATTTTAAAGAGCCGGATATAGCGGGACTTAGGGCTAAGATAGAAGAGAGGGTTGCTAAGCGTTTTGAGGGCTTTGAAATTTTTATCGTTATAGATAGGGAATTTAGCTAAAATTCGATTTTGATATGGAAGAAATTTAGTGTTTTTGTCTTTAAATTTCTTCCGTTTGTTTTTATAAAAAATTTAATGCTCGCTTTTTAAACCAGCTCCGCAAAGCGAGATGATGCTATCTCCTTGAAGGCGGTTTGTTTTGATGTATTGCTCATAAGCGGTATAAATGGCAGCTGTCGTATGCTCGACATAAAAACCTTTTTTAGCAAGATCTTGTCTTGTTGGGATGATCGCATTTTCAGGTATCGTTATAACTTCGCGTTCGCCTTGATAAGTGCTTGCTAAAATTTCTTTACCTCTCATGGGCTTTCCTATGGCTATACCTTCGGCTTGGGTAGGCTTTGGAATGACGTTTAGAGGCTTATCTTTGGCTTTAAAAAACGGAGCGCAGTTTTCACTTTGAACGATGAAAATTTTAGGTAGTTTTTGTATAAGTCCTGCTTCAAAAAGTTCGGTAAGCGCAATCTCACAGCCTATTAGTAGTGTTCCGTTACCAACGGGTAAAAAGAAGTTATCAGGCACCCTGCCTAGTTGTTCAAAAATTTCATAGACGTAAGTTTTAGTGCCTTGGTAAAATAGTGGATTATAAACATGGTTAGCGTAGTAAATTCCCTCTTCAAGCGCTTTTTTACGGCATGCGTCGGCTGTTTCATCTCTTGTCCCGTCAAAAACTGTAGCCGTTGCGCCAAAGGCTTTTATCATGTTTATCTTCTTCTCGCTTGTGCCTTTTGGAACAAAAATTTCACACTCTATGCCGGCTCTAGCGCAGTATGCGGCGACTGAGTTGCCGGCGTTTCCGCTACTATCTTGAAGGACTTTTTTAACACCTATGCTTTTACAAAGCCATATCAGCATAACGGCTCCGCGATCTTTAAAAGATAGTGTAGGCATGGCATAATCAAGTTTAAAATAAAGCTTGTCATCAAAATTTACGGTCGCACTCATGCCCTCGCCAAGAGTTACTTCGCGCCAAATTTCATTTTGGATAGGGAAAAATTTACGGTAGCGAAAGAGGCTAAATTCGTTTTTGTCGATCAGATCTAGTGAAAATTTTGGAGCTTTAAAGTCAAGATCGTAAAGCCCACCGCATTCGCAAGTATAGTTTAGGGTTTGCAAAGATGCCGTTTTACCGCATTCGCAACATTTAAAATTTGACATGTTTTTCCTTTGTGTTGGGTTTATCTCATTGCCACTTGAGCTTCTATCTCTACCAAACAACCAAAATGTAAGGTCGACGTAGGCACGACTACGCGAGCGGGTTTGTGCTCGCCAAAGAATTTCGCATACTCGTCATCTATCTCATCCCAAAATTCAACATTTGGAGTGTAGACCCTGCACATGATGATATTTTCTTTTTTAGCGTTTGCTAGGTCTAAGACGGCTTGTAAGTTTTTAAGCGCTTGTTGTGTATGCTCTCTAACTCCACCATTTGGTAGTTTCATGGTCACCGGATCTATGCTTAGTTGTCCTGAAACGTAAAGTATGTCGCCGTGCAGCACTGCAGGGGAGTAGTGAGCTTTGCGTGTTTTAGAAAGTTGTGTTTGAAAAATTTCCATAAAAACTCCTTAAAAATTTTATCTAATTTTACTCGTAACGGTATTTAAAGGAGCTTAAGCAAAAGGGCGAAAATTTCGCTCTAAATTTATCATAATAGTTCTATAAAAGCTTCAAGTCGTGTGCGAATTTGTTCTACATCTTGTTTTGAGTAATCAGTCTCTAAGCTCATGTAGTTTGCACCGACTTCTTTGCTTGCGATTTTGATTTTATTTGTTTCTATCGCGTATGTGTGACAACCGCTTAAAACAACGTCTATGACACCATTTGCTTCGTATTCTTTTACCATGGATTTGATGATCTTGCCTCTGTCGTTGTTTTGATACATTACCGAGCATGGGATTTTTAGATAGCGTTTGGCGATATTTTCTATCAAGTCGCCATCGGTTTGGATTAAGTTTTTATAGTTTTTAGTTCCCGTGCAGTTTTCAAATGCAACCACGTCTGCACCTAGATCTTCGATTTGTTTGATTATCTTTTCATATATACCACCGCTTGGACAGCCTGTGATTAAGATACGTTTTTTGTGTTCTTTTGGTGGCGTGCTCTCTTTTATAGCATCTATGAAAGAGCGAAGCGTGGAGATTTTTTCTTGTTTATCGTAGATAAAGTCGCTTGCAAATAAAATTTGATGTATCTCTCTGCATTTTATCGGGCTTGGGTTCGCCTTACTAAGATCCATAAGTTCGCACATTATCTCACGCTCTTGGTTATAAATTTTTATCGCTTCAAGCAGCGCTTCATCGGTGATTTTGGTTTTAAATTTATTCTCTATAAATTCTTTAAATTCCGCTATCTCTTTGCTCCAAAGCTTTAGACTTTTTTTGTTTGTCATATTTGGAAGTTCCATGACATAGACATCTTTGTGATTTGCAAGCAGCTCATGCATCTTCTTTTTGCCATCACAGGTTGTTTCACCGACAACTAGATCGCTTGCGTTCATGTAGGGGCATTTTTTGGTTAATGCATATCCGTAACTCGCCTTAATAAGAGGGCAAAGGTTGCGAGGAAGCTCTTTTTGAGCCGCATCTATCGGACTTTCATCGTAAGCACAAAGGCTTATAGGTATTGCCCTTGCGGCATATATTATCTCCTTTGGTGCGTAGGTGCAAAAATTCCCTACGATCTTCTTGCCTTGAGCTTTGATGTCTTGAAGAGCCATTGCATTACGCTTTTTTAAAGTGTCAAATTCCATTCTCATTGTTTTTTCTCCTTTGATCTTCTTGCGCCGATGAGAGCAGCTCCCATCGCACCGCAAAATATTGCATTTTTATCAGTGAAAATCTCTTTACCAAGATGATTTGAGAGCAAATTTTTAAACAGTTCTACGTTACTTAGTCCTCCGCTTAAAAAGTATCTTTCATTCTCAAGTTTTTTTATGAGCGAAGCAACTTTTTGTGTCGAAGAGTCAATAATGGCATATGCTATTTGTGTTTTTTCAACGCCGTTTGATATGAGAGAGATTATCTCAGACTCTGCAAAAAACCGTGCAAGTTGAGCTGATTTTGATATTTAAATTTTGCTGTGCGGTTTTGTAAAGTTGGGTTAGTTCTAGCCCTAGGCGATTTGCCATAACTTCTAAAAATTTACCCGTTCCCGCAGAGCATTTGTCATTCATGATAAAGTCTTCAGGCTTTGAAGAGACCATTTTTATCGCCTTTGTGTCTTGCCCTCCTACGTCTATAACCGTGCAGTCATACGGGTATAAAAAATCCGCTCCAAGTCCGTGACATAAAATTTCAGTTGTTGTGAAATTTGCGTATTTCACACTTACTCTGCCATACCCTGTTGCCGTTATAAAATTTGGAATATAGTCTTTTTGATTTAAAATTTCATAAATTTCATCCGCAACATTTACGGCACTAAAGCCTGTAGGACGTAAAAATAGATCGATAAATTCATTTTTATCCGCGTCTAATACAGCCACTTTTGTTGAGGTTGAACCTATGTCGATACCGATAAAATACATAAAATTTGCCTAGTGTAAAAGTGTCTCTAAACTTAGAGATTGCATAATTTTATCAAATAAAATCAAAATTACAGCTTAATATTTATAGCACAAATTTATATAATTTAAGAGAAATTTCCGTATAATAATTTAATCTAAATATGAAAGAAAAATGTAATTCATGCCAAAATTTAAATGCTCGCATTGTAGGCTAAGCTTTGACGATGATTGTGCGATAGTAAATCAAAATGGAGAAAAATTTTGTTGCACGGGTTGCGCTAATGTCTATGAAATTTTACACAATGGCGGATTTGACGAGTTTTACTCTCGGCTTGGAACAAACACCCTAAGTCCGCAAAATACCCAAAATAGCACCACTCAAAGTATACAAAGCTTATATGATGAGTATGTAAAAGATGAAAACGGCTTTAAAAAGATAAGTTTAGTGATAGAGGGAATTCACTGCTCGGCTTGTATCTGGCTAAACGAAAAGGTATTTTTTTCTACAAAGGGTGTCGTTGAGGCTAGTATAAATTCAACAAATAACAAAGCTGTCGTTATCTGGGATGAAGAGCAAGTCGGTTTGGCTGAAATTTTAAATGCCATAAGTGCCGTGGGATATAGAGCATATGCGTATGATGCAGGGCAAGAAGAGCTTAGAATGTCGGCAAAAAGGCGTGATTTTTATATAAAGCTACTTGTCGGAGTGTTTTGCGTGATGAACATCATGTGGATAGCCATAGCCCAGTATGCCGGGTATTTTACGGGTATCGACAAAAATGTTAGAGATATTTTAAATTTTGCCGAGTTTATACTTGCTACTCCTGTGCTGTTTTATACGGGATCGGCGTTTTTTTCAGGGGCAAAAATAGCTTTAAAAACAAGAACGCCAAACATGGATCTGCTTGTGGTTACTGGAGCGACTTTAGCGTATAGCTATTCGGTGTATTCGATGTTTTCGCGCGTTGGAGAGGTGTATTTTGACTCTGTCGCGATGATAATCACCTTTGTTTTTATCGGTAAATTTTTAGAAATTTTAAGTAAAAAACGGGCAAACGATACTCTTGATAGGCTAAATTTATTATCTTTAAGCGAAGTTAGCGTAGCAAAAGATGGTGCTGTGACTAGTAAAAACATTAAGGATGTTAAAGTTGGTGAAACCATCGTGCTAAAAGCAGGGGACAAAGCACTTATAGACGGTGTCGTGACTAGCGGAGAGGCTAGCTTTGATCTTTCAAGCCTTAGCGGAGAGAGTTTGCCTGTGTTTTTGGGTGTAAATGATGAGTTAAAAAGCGGCTCGATATGTCTTGACGGAGTAGTTTATTACAGGGCAAATGCCAGTTTTGAAAACTCGCTTTTAAATAAAATTATATCGATGCTTGAAAATGCAACAATTAAAAAACCACGCATAGAGCAGCTCGCAAATGAAATTTCATCTAAATTTTCGCTTGTGATCTTAAGTATCGCATTGCTTACGTTTGGGTATTATTTTTATACGGCATGGTTTGAAAAAGCTATCGTCATCGCCATATCTGTTATCGTCATCGCTTGCCCTTGCGCTCTTGCTTTAGCAACTCCGGTGGCGACTTTAAGCGCGCTTGGGACAGGGCTTAGAAGAGGAGTTTTATTTAAAGAGGCTAAATTTATAGAGAGCTTGGCAAAGTGTGATACGGTTGTTTTTGATAAAACAGGAACTCTTACGAAGGCAAATTTGACAGTTAGTGAATTTGCTAAATTTAAAGATATAGATGACGGGCTAATACTTTCTATCGCTTTAGCTTCAAAACATCCCGTAAGTATTGCTGTAGCAACCTATCTAAAAGAAGCAAAAAGCGTTAATATAACAAATGTAAAAGAGATCACAGCAAAGGGCGTAATGGCGGATTTTGAGGGCAGAAATTTACTTGGCGGAAGTGCTAGGTTTATGCGTGAAAATTCGCTCACCTTACAAGATGATAATGCAGGGTATTTTGTGGCTTATGATGGCGAGCTTGTAGCTAAATTTGTATTAAAAGATGAGCTAAAAAGTGGCGTGAAAGAGTGCGTGCAAAGCCTAAAAAAATTAGGCATAAGCGCCTACGTGCTTAGCGGCGATAATGAAAAAAACGTCAAAAAGGTAGCAGACGAACTTAAACTTAAATACAAGGCAAATGCGCTTCCTGATGAAAAGGCCAAATTCGTAGCAAAGCTTGTAGAAGACGGCAAAAGAGTTGTTTTTGTAGGAGATGGTATAAACGACAGTCTCGCTATGAGTAAAGCCCAAGTTGGAGTTTGCATGGGCAGTGGTGCTGATATAAGCTTGGAAAGAAGCGATATCGCACTTTTAAATGACGATATAACAGCCTTTGGCGACAGCATGGTCTTGGCAAAAAGAACATTTAGGACGATAAAGCAAAATTTAGCCTTTAGCCTTTGTTATAACGCTTTAACCGTGCCTTTGGCGGTTATGGGATATGTTATACCGCTGTTTGCCGCACTTTCTATGTCGCTTAGCTCGATAGTCGTGATATTAAATTCACTAAGGATAAAATCAACTTTTAAGGCAAAAAATGGATGATTTGGTTTTAGCGATAATGCTTGGAATTTCTATTTTAATAGGGGCATGCGGGCTTTTTGGCGTTATTTGGGGGATTAAAAATCATCAATTTGAGGACTATCGTAAATTTCTTGATGGGGCAAGCTTTGATGGAGAGGATGCTTTAAATGATGCCTATGAGCTTGAAAAGCGAAAGAAAGAAGCGATAAAAAAACGCAAGGGAAAAAGCTATGGGTCATCTGAGTGAAGATAGGCAAAACATCTTTAAAAATTTAAATTTCTCATCAAAATTTGAGATAGTAGACGAATTTTTTAAAAATGAAAAAATACGAGTTGAACGAATTTTATCAAGCGGGCAAACTACAAAATGGCAAGATAATGACGAGGACGAGTGGGTTTGTTTGCTTGATGGCGAAGCTAAGATTAGATATGAAAACGGCGATAAAATTTCACTAAATAGAGGCGATACGCTTTTTATCAAAGCGCATACAAAGCATCAAGTCAGCTATACATCACAAGAGTGTATCTGGCTTTGTTTTTTTAGCTTTTGATGATTTGCGGTTCGCCAAAAAGCTTGTTTGCCTCTTTTATTACGCCCTCTTGTTTTAGCCTCTCAAGCTCTTCAGGGCTTTTTTGCCCATTGAAATTTATACTTGGAGTGATAATAGGCTTTACTTCGATGGGTTTTGGATGAGGTTGTGTTTGTGATAAATTTTGATCTATATTTAAATTTGAAAGCTCTGCATCCAAGTAAGATAGGCTTGAGTTCTCGTTTTTTGGCTCATTTAAGGGCTTTTGTTCTTTTGCTACGATCTTGATATTTGCACTATTTCCAAAGCAGGCGCGAAGAATTTGCATTATGATTTTTGAGCTGTTTCGCATTTTGGTTTGATCTTCACCCATTGCGCCCGAGCTTAAATACATAGTGTTTTGCTTAAAGTCTTGAAATTCGATACATCTTTTAAAACACTCGCCAAGTTCGTAGTCGCGGTCATAAATTTTTGATAAGAACAAAGCATAAGGGTCATTTTGTGCTAAATTTGGAGTGTTTGAATTTATTACTGTTGTCGACTTTTGCGTTAAATTTTGTGCTTGATTAGTTTGTTTAGATGTTTGAAGTGAAACTATGGCTTCATCTATCGTCTTTAAATTTAGCGCTTCTATCATCATAAAAAGCATTATTGTCAGTATGAAACCATTGTCGCTAGAAACGCTTAACATGCCCTTTGTTTGTGATAAAATTCTAAAAAATCTCTCGTAAATCAACAATGAAAATTTCGGATCGTTATTTAGAAATTTCTCTTTTAAATTTATGATTAACTCATCTATTATCATTTCCGGTTCATAAATTTCAAGCTCCAAAACCAGCTCTTTTAATTTATCCTTATCGCCTAAGATAACGACATCTAAGATCTCTTCTATTTTTATGGGATCAAGTAGTCCTAGCATGGAAGCGACTGCTGTTTGAGTGATGTGGTTTGTGCTAAAAATAATGGCTTGATCAAGTAAAGTAAGAGTGTCTCTAAGTGAGCCTGATCCGCTTCTAGCAAGGATCTCTAATGCCTCTTTCTCATAAGAAATTCCCTCTTTGCTCAGAATAAATTCAAGATGCTTTATGATGTTGTGTTTGCTAATTTGCTTAAATCTAAAATGTTGTGTGCGCGAAAGCACGGTTGCAGGAAGCTTTAGCGGGTCGGTCGTAGCAAGTATAAATTTGACATAGCTTGGCGGCTCTTCCAGTGTTTTTAAAAGTGCATTAAATGCCTCTTTTGTTAGCATATGAACTTCGTCAATGATAAAAATTTTATATCTTGCGGCCGCGGGGGCGTATTTTGTTTGTTCGATTAGCTCTCTTATATCGTCTATTTTTCTATGACTTGCGGCGTCCATTTCGATGATGTCCATGTGTCTGCTTTCGTTTGCCATTTGACAGTGAGAGCATATTTCGCATGGATGAGATGTTGGACCTTGTTCGCAAACAAGCGCCTTAGAAAATATCCTAGCACTTGATGTTTTACCGCTTCCCCTAAGTCCGGAAAAGAGATATGCGTGACTTATGCGACCCTCTTGCAAAGCGTGAGTCAGACTTTTACTAACTGCTTCTTGACCTATGAGTTCGTCAAAATTTTTCGGTCTGTATTTAAGTGCTAATGCTTGCAAGATCTATCCTTGGGTAAAATTTTGGATTGATTTTACTCAAAAAATGATAAATTTCTGATATAATCAAATTAAAAACAAAAAGGTGATATTTTATGAAAAAATTATTTTTAGCTATCGTTTTAGGTGCTGTTGTGTTTAGTTTTATTGGTTGCGAGCGCAACGATTACCAACACCCGATGCATAGATCAACAAAGTGATAAGTAATTAAAATTTAAGGGGCTTAAGCACCCCTATATTTTTAGCAAGAGTAGCAGGTTTTAAACTCGTATGCTGTTGGACGAGCTTCGTATGGCCAAACTTGTGTTTCAAATTTATAATGCTGGAACGCATCTACAAACACTTCAGACATTACAGGTTTTAGGTATTCATTATCTCTAATAAGTGCTTCTAAACTGCCACGAAGAGTGTGCGGAAGTTGTTCGATACCCTTTTGGCGAATTTCATCAAGAGTAAGTTTAAATAAATTTTCATCCATCGGTCCAACCGGCTCGTATTTGTTTTTAACGCCGTCAAGACCAGCCATAAGCATTGCTGAAAATGCCAAATACGGGTTAGCGGTGCTATCAGGAAAGCGCATTTCGGCACGGACTGATTTTTCTCCTGAGCCGTAAGGGATACGTATAGAAGCAGAGCGGTTTTGGCTTGAATAAGTCAAGATCGATGGTGCTTCAAAGCCTGGGATTAGGCGTTTATAGCTGTTTGTGCTTGGGTTTGTAAAGGCTGCAACACTTCTTGCGTGTTTTAAAATTCCACCTATATACCAGCGAGCAAAATCACTTAAATTTGAGTAGTTGCCCTCTCCATAAAATAAATTCTTACCATCTTTCCATACAGACTGGTGCACATGCATACCGCTTCCATTATCTCCATAAAGAGGTTTTGGCATGAAAGTTGCGGTTTTGCCGTTTAGATGAGCTACCATTTTAACTACGTATTTATAAATTTGAACATTATCGGCAGCTTCGACAAGTGTTCCAAATTTTACACCGATCTCACCTTGACCTTGTGCTACTTCATGGTGAACTACAAATGGCTCAAGACCTACTTGCTCTAAAACATTTACCATCTCAGCGCGTAGATCTACCATACTATCAACCGGTCCCGTTGCTAGATATCCTCCCTTTGTGCGAGGTCTGTGACCTGTGTTGTAGCTATCTTTAAAGTCTTTGCCGTCATTCCAGATACCTTCTTCTGTATCAACTTCAAACATTGCACAGTTTGGGCTATCGATGATTTTAACGTTATCAAATACAAAAAATTCGTTCTCAGGACCAAAAAACGCTACATCACCCATGCCGCTTTCTTTTACATAAGACATTGCTTTTTTAGCTATAGAGCGTGGGCATTTTTCATACATTTGACCTTTATATATGTCATAAACATCACAAAAAACAACAGCCGTGATATCTGCCGTAAAAGGGTCTAAAAATGCACTAGTAGCGTCAGGCATCAGTATCATATCGCTTTTGTCGATAGGCTGCCAACCGCCTGTAGAACTTGCGTCAAAAGGTATACCGTTTTCAAAATTTCCTTTTTCTACAACTTTTGCGTTGTAACTTATGCTATGCCAAGCACCGTTCATATCGGTGTATCTAAAATCTATAAATCTAACTTCGTGTTGTTTGCAAAAGTCGAAAAATTCATCGACACTATTTACAAATTTTCCCATATATTCTCCTTTTGGATTGTATTTTTGAATTATATCACAAAATCTAACTTTTAAGTTTAACTTTATATAAAATTTATACCCATTTTAAAATTTAACAAAATACCTATCTCTTTTTTTGTAACTTACACACTTATCAAAGCCCATTTTCCGAGCCAAATTTTCACATAAGCCGTTATCTGCTCCGACCTGCAAAGGATCGTGCGCGTCAGAGCCAAAGCTTATTGGTATTTGCGCTTCATAAACAAGCTCTAAAAGCTCAACACTTGGATATTGCTCTGCTGCCGGTTTTCTAAGACCTGCAGAGTTTATCTCAAGAGCTAAATTTGCTTTTTTTATCTCTTTTATGGCATCTTTAGCTAAAATTCTAATATCTGTTTTTGGCATAAAATTAAATAATTTCATCAGGTCAAAATGTCCGACTATATCAAATTTACCACATTTTGCCAACTGCTCGATACAAGCAAAGTACTCTCGCCAAATATCGTCTATGTTTTTGTTTGAGTATTCGCCTATAAATTCAGGGTTGTCAAATCCCCAACCGCCTATAAAATGCACAGAACCGATAAAATAATCCACATCACGAGCCAAAACGCGCTCATCTATAAAACCATCTAAAAAATCAACCTCGTATCCAAGTAAAATTTTGATTTTGTCTTTAAAATCCTCTTTTGCTTTTAAAACCATACTTTCATATAAATTCATTTGCGCAAAGTTCATTCTATAAGCTTCGTCGTATTTCATAGGGGCATGGTCGCTAATGCCGTAAATTTCGCAATTAAGTTTGATAGCTTGTTTAATATACTCATCTATCTCGCCTGTTGCGTGATTACAAAGAGTTGTGTGGTTGTGTAGATCAACTTTCATGTCCGTCCTTTTAAAATCCGCATAATCTTATCTAAAAGTAGATAAATTTAAGCCTATTGATTGTATAATCGCACAATCATACCAATAGGAGTTTTTATGACCCAAGAAGAACTTGATGCGCTTATGGCAGGCGGTCTTGACGACATTATGGACGAAGAGACAGCCGAGCCTGATACGCAAGATAAAGTTGATTCTTCCGTTGAAACAAAACAAGAAACAGCCCCTGTAAAGCAGGAAAAAGAGTCGGAAGATAATGATATTGACGAGGAATTTGTAAAAGGTTACAGGGTAAATCCGCAAACCGCATGGCCACCTCCACCGCCTACAGATGATCATAAAATGGTAAACCAGCTTGATGATGTTACGAAAGACAGCGAGAAGAAAGCCACTGAAATGTTTGATAAACTTGATGTTATCAACGGTTTTTTCATGAATGCTGAGAGTTCATGTGGCGATCTTAAGAAAGATATTGATAAAAATATAGAAATTTTTACTACGTTAAGTGAGAAATTTCCGGGCGTAGATGCATTTTTGGAAGCTCTTAAACGTAACGAGAGCATGAAAGAAACTGTCGAAAACACTATCGGCGATATCCAAATGGGACAAGACGAGATAATGATGGCTATGGATATGATGCAGTATCAAGATATCCATCGTCAAAAAATCGAGCGTGTCATAAATGTCATGAGAGCGCTTAGTAAGTATATGAGTAGCTTGTTTGAAGGTAGGATAGATGATGATAAGCGCGTTAGCTCGGCTGTTCACATCGTGGGTGATACTACGACCGAAAACTTAGTAAGCAACGATGACATAGAAGCGCTTATCGAAAGTTTGGGTAATAAATAGTGTTAAAGCCCGAATTATTAAGCCCTGCAGGAAATTTAACTAAACTTAAAATAGCCCTTGAATACGGCGCAGATGCCGTCTACGCCTCTGTGGCTAGTTTTAGTTTACGCACACGCTCGGCTAGAGAATTTAACCTAGAAAGCTTTGAAGAAGGCATAAGATACACTCATGAAAAAGGAAAGAAATTTTATGTTACCATAAATGCATTTCCTTTTAATGGACAGATCGAGCCGTTAAAGCGCCACTTGCAAACCGTTTCGGCCATGAAACCTGATGCTTTTTTGATCTCAACTCCAGGCGTAATGAGTCTTGCAAAGGAGATAGCTCCTGATATTGACATACACTTAAGTACACAGGCAAATGTGATGAACTATCTTGATGCTAGAATTTATCATGAAATGGGTGCGTCACGCATAGTTGTGGCTCGCGAGATGAGTTTAAAGGATGTCATCAAGATAAAGGAAATGCTACCTAATCTCGAAATAGAAATTTTTGTTCACGGCTCTATGTGTTTTGCTTATTCTGGTAGATGTTTGGTTAGTGCTGTGCAAAGCGGACGACAGTCAAATCGCGGAAGTTGCGCGAATGATTGCCGTTTTAAATACGAACTTTATGCTAAAAATCCAGAAAGCGGGACTTTGTTCCGATTAGAAGAAGATCCTGAAGGCGGTACGCATGTTATGAACGCAAAAGACTTAAGCCTTATCTCTCATATCGATGAAATAGTAAAATCAGGCGTCATAGACAGCTGTAAAATAGAAGGTAGGACAAAGAGTGAGTATTATGCGGCATGTGCTACGCGCGCTTACAGAATGGCGATAGATGACGCGGTAAGTGGTAAATTTGAGCGAGAAAAGTATGAATTTGAGATAAATACGCTTAAAAACCGCGGCTTTACGGACGGATATCTAGTAAGTCGTCCTTACGAACGAGTTGATACTCAAAACCACACCAGTAGCTTGGAAGAGGGCACTCATCAAGTTCATGCGATAAGCGAAGATGGGGAATTTATAAAGTGTAAATTTAAGATCGTCGCTAATGAGGCTTACGAGATAGTATCTCCGCTTGATAGTATTATAGAAGTCGGCGAAAGCGAGCTTGGAAGTGTTTATGATAACGATGGAAAGTTTTGGCTGGAATTTAAACAGCTTGTGAGTAAAAAAGGTAAAATTTTCGAAGAGATCCACAGCGGTAACGAAAACGAGATAAAACTACCTATAAAACTACCTAAATTTAGTTTTCTAAGAAAGGAATTTAAGTGAAATTTGTTTCTATTATAATGGGAAGTAAGAGCGACTACGAGATAGTAAGTGAAGCAGCAAAACTACTTGAAAAATTTGAAGTAAAATACGAACTCATTATTAGCTCTGCTCACAGAAGTCCGGAAAGAACGCATGAATACGTAAAAAATGCCGAAGTAAAAGGCGCACAAGTCTTCATAGCAGCAGCTGGAATGGCGGCTCACTTGGCAGGCGCGATCGCAGCAAATACCACAAAACCTGTTATCGGTATACCTATGGCTGGTTCTGCCTTGGGTGGAGTGGATGCTCTTTACTCAACAGTGCAAATGCCAAGCGGAATGCCGGTGGCAACACTCGCGATAGGTAAGGCGGGAGCGATAAATTCTGCTTATCTTGCCATGCAAATTTTAGCGTTAAGCGATGATGTTTTAGCTAAAAAACTTAAGGAAGACAGAAAGGCGAAAGAGGAGGCTTTAAAGGCTGATTCGGCAAAGGTTGAAGTTATACTTTAAGGAGGGTGGATGCAGACTTTTTTAAAGATAGATGAGTTTTGCAAACTTGTGCATTTAGAGCGTGAAGTCATCGAAGGCATGATAGAGCGCGGTGTGTTAAATACAAAAATTGAAGAAGACGGCGAAATTTACATCGAAGCTTCGCAAGGAACTATGAGTGTAGTGCCTACGACAAGTTCAAATTTAAGCGTAAATATGAACGCGATTGCGGGCGAGAGTTTTGTAGAAAAAACTATCGGAACGATTTTAAATTTACATGAAAAAGTTCTTGATGCAAAAGACGAAACGCTTGAAGTTTTAAGAAACGAGAATAAATTTTTAAAAGAAGCACTGTTTTCCATGCAAGAACTTTACGATGAAGATAGAAAGACCATAGAAACACTAACGGATCAACTTAAAATTTCGCAAGATGAGGTTGAGTTTTTAAAACGTAAATACAAACTTATGTGGAACAAGGCAGTCGAAAATTTCAAGGATAATTAGTGCAAATAATTAATCTAAAAGAGGATTTTGAAATTTATGGCTTAAAAACTAGAACAGATAATTCTAGCGAAATGAGCGGTTGTGGCAAGATAGCTAGTTTATGGAAAGAATTCTTAAGTTTAGGTTTTGGTGATTTAGATGAAATTTATGCAGTTTATCATGAGTATGAAAGCGATATAAACGGCTTTTGCTCTTTGATCGTAGGTGCTAAAAATTTAGAACGCAAAGATAGCCGGAAGGTTTTTGTTAAAAATGGCAAATATGCTATGTTTAGCAAGGATGGCACAGGAGAGAGTGTTACGATAGAGCTTTGGCATGAAATTTGGAGCTTTTTTAAAAGCTCGAATTTGCAAAGAGCCTATGAGAGCGATTTTGAAAAACATTTAAAAGATAAAATAGAAATTTACATATCAATAAAATAAGGAAACAAATGATAACTTTTTCAGAGATAATCCTAAATTTACAAAATTATTGGCGTGAGCAAGGTTGTGTTATCGTTCAACCTTACGATATGCCAGCAGGTGCAGGAACATATCATCAAGCGACATTTTTAAGAAGCCTTGGTAAAAAGCCGTGGGCGACTGCCTATGTTGCACCGTCTCGTCGTCCGACAGACGGAAGATACGGTGAAAATCCAAATCGCCTAGGTGTGTATTATCAGTTTCAAGTACTTATCAAGCCAAGCCCAAAAAACATCCAAGAGCTATATCTAAAAAGCCTTGAAAAGCTAGGACTTGACCTGAAAAACCATGATATTCGCTTTGTAGAAGATAACTGGGAGAGTCCGACGCTTGGTGCTTGGGGACTAGGCTGGGAAGTTTGGCTTGATGGTATGGAAGTAACGCAGTTTACATACTTTCAGCAAGTTGGTGGCATAACTTGTGACTTAGTAAGCGGAGAGATAACTTACGGTCTTGAAAGACTTGCCATGTATTTGCAAGATAAAGACAGCGTTTATGATATCGTATGGGATGATAAAAACGGTGTGGTAACATATGGCGATGTGCATAAACAAGGCGAATTTGAATGGAGTAAATACAACTTTGAAGTAGCCGATGTTAATATGCTTTTTAATCAATTTGAAAGCGCATTTAATGAATGCAAGCGTTGTTTGGAGGCTGAAATTTCGCTTCCTGCGTATGATTATTGCATGATGGCGGCTCATACTTTTAATGTTCTTGATGCAAGAGGTGCGATCTCTGTTACGCAAAGACAAGAGTATATCTTAAAAATCCGCGAGCTTGCCAAATCCTGCGCCTTAACATATCTTAAGTCTCAAGAGCAGCAGTGAAAATTTTTGAAATTTACGAACACTTAAACAAGATAGCTCCGTTTGACACACAAGAGGAATGGGATAATAGTGGACTTCTTGTCGGATCGTTTGAGAGTGAGTTTGAGCAAATTTATCTAAGCCTTGACATAGATAGTGAGCTGGTTGATAAAATGAAGCCAAATTCACTTCTAATAACTCATCATCCGCTTATATTTAAAGGACTTAAAGTGATGAATTTTGCCAAGTATCCAAGTGGCATTATCGCTGAAATGATTAAAAAAAATATAAGCTTAATCTCGATGCATACAAACTTTGATAAAGCTGTTTTAAACAGATATTTTGTAACTGAAATTTTAGGTTTTGATATTTCAAGGTCTGATGAATTTTTGATCTACTGTGATGTAAATTTAAATTTTAAAGAGCTTGTGGATTTGGTAAAAGACAGGCTAAATTTAAATCAAATTCGCACTGTCTATGCAAAAGATGAGATAAAAACTATAGCTATTTGCACTGGAAGCGGAGCTGATTTAATGCCTTATGTAAAGGCCGATGTGCTTTTAACGGGTGATATAAAATATCATCAAGCGCTAGAAGCTAGAGAAAATTTGCTAAATTTAATAGATATAAATCACTACGAGAGCGAGCAGTATTTTGGGGAGCCTTTGGCAAAATATTTGCAAAATCTTGGAGTTTTGATTATAATATCTAATTCGAAAAACCCATTCACACATTTTTAAGGAAACACTAAAATGAATAAATATTTACAACAGCTAGTTGAGCTTTCAAAATTTGATAAAGAGATCGACGATTTTACTCCTCGTATCGAAAACGTTCAAAAAACTTACAGAGTAACAAAAGAAGAGTGTGATGCCATAAGCGCAAATATCGAGCAGTTGGACAATGAAGTAAGCGATATCAAAGTTCAAAAAAGTCAAACAAATGCACACATAGCCGAATTTGCAGCAAAGATCAAAGATGTAGCAAAAAAAAGTGGTTTAGCCAAGAGCGAAAAAGAGGTAAAAGCTCTTAATCTTGAAGAAGAGATCGCCAAAGAGCAACTTGAAGCTGCAAACGAAGAGATAGCTAGACTTGAAAAGATAATTGATAGCAAAAATGCAAGTAAGGAAGAGTTAGTAGCTAAAAAGAGCGAGCTAGAGGCTAAACTCACACAGATAGAAGCGGAAATTTCGTCAGAGCTTGAGGCTATTGAGAAAGAAAGAGCTGAAGTTTATGCACAAAAAACTAAGCTTGTAGGCGAGATGAACCAAAAAATTCTTACATTTTATGAGAAAATTCGCAAATGGGCTCATAATTCAGCTGTTGTTCCTGTTAGAAAACAAGCATGCTACGGCTGTTTTATGCAGATAAATGATAAAACTTTTGCAGCTGTAGTTCGTGCTGAAGATATCGTCACTTGCCCTCATTGCGGTAGAATTTTATATAAAGAAAATATTTAAGCCCCTCGTGGTAGCGATTTATTATATCTTAGCTTTGATCTCGTGGTTGATCGGAGCTATTTTTTTACTCCCTTTAAGCCTTAAAAAGAAATACCGCAGCGCTATACCGGCTCGGTTTTTTCTTTTTAATAACCCAAAATTTAAAGACGCCAAAGTTCATTTTCATGCTTGCAGTTATGGTGAGATTCAGGCTTTAACGCCGATCATGAGAAAATTTGAGGATAAGGCGATAAGCGTAGTGACGCATACTGGTTTTGAAGCAGCAAAAAAAATAAGCCAGAATTCACGGTTTTTACCATTTGAGATATTTTTACCATTTTGGCTTAAAAAAAGTAAAATTTTAGTTATTTTTGAAGCCGAACTTTGGCTCATGCTTGTTTTTGTGGCTAAGCTAAATGGCTCAAGGGTTATTTTGATAAACGCCAGAATTTCAGATAGAAGTTATGCTAGATATAAGAAATTTAGTTTTTTTTATGCTACTATTTTTAGATACATAGACCAAGTTTATGCGCAAAGCGATCTAGATAAAGAAAGACTTATGAGTCTTGGAGCAAAAGATATAAAAGTAGCTGGCAATGTCAAATCAGCGTTTGCCTCACAACCTGGTAAAATTTATAAAAAGCCTAAAGAAAGGGTTATAGTTTTAGCAAGCACGCATGAAGGTGAAGAGAAAATGCTACTTGAAAATTTGAAGTTAAGCAAAAATGACAAGCTTGTTATAGCCCCAAGACATCCTGAGAGATTTGCAAGTGTTGGCGAGTTTGTAAAAGAATGGTCGCATAAGCACGGCTTTGAGTTTGATAAATTTAGTCAAAACGGAAATTTTAATAGACAAATAACTTTACTTGATACGCTCGGTGAGCTCGTAAATGTTTATGCTATAAGCGACGTGGTAGTGCTTGGGGGAAGTTTTGTTTCTGGTATTGGCGGACACAACCCAATAGAGTGTGCAAATTTTAATCCTATTCTTGTGAGTGGCGAGCATGTATTTAACCAAAAAGCACTATTTAGGCTTGTAAGTGGAGTAAAATTTATCAAAACAAATGAGCTAAATGATGTTTTAAGTCTTTACAAAGAGCGTGCAAGGATTATTAACAAGGCCGATATTACGGCGATTATAGATGATATTAGGAGTAGTTATGAGCAGTGAAAAAGCATATAAGCTTTTGGCTTTGCAAGAGGGAATTTCAAACAACGAAGCAAAGGCACTAATCGAC
This sequence comes from Campylobacter sp. RM9328, assembly GCF_012978615.1. Lineage (NCBI taxonomy): Bacteria > Pseudomonadati > Campylobacterota > Epsilonproteobacteria > Campylobacterales > Campylobacteraceae > Campylobacter > Campylobacter sp. RM9328. The sequence continues at coordinate 35,436 of NZ_LIWF01000006.1, forward strand.
GATGGTCTTGTGTATGCAAAAGGGCAGAAAATTCTCATAGCTCGTGCGCTAATGGGGGCAAATACACGCTTTAATGTTCAAGAAGTACCAAAGCCAAGCGTGATTTTTGAAGATGAAAATTTGATCGCAATAAATAAACCGGCTTTTATTACGAGTGAAAAGATAAGCGAAATTTATAAATTTCCGCTTCTTCATCGTTTGGATAAAGAAACAAGCGGTGTTTTACTGCTTGTTAAAGATGAAGAATTTGCCAAAAAAGCAATAGAAGAATTTAAGCATATGCGCGTTGCTAAAACCTATGTTGCTGCAATTAAAGGCATAGTGAGTGAAGAAATTAATATAAATGAGCCGATTTTAACCATTAAAACAAAGGGTGGTGCTCACTCTAAAATTTCAAAAGATGGTAAAGAGGCCATCTCGAAAGTAACGCCACTTATGGTTGTCGGCAAAAAGTCACTTGTAAAAGTCGAAATAAAAACAGGAAGAACTCATCAGATAAGGGTTCATTTATCAAGTGTTAATGCACCTATAGTTGGTGATGAAAAATACGGTAAAAATCGTTCGGCTAGAATGTATCTACATGCCTATTATATCGGGCTTTTGGGTTATAATTTTAAAGCTAATATTCCTAAAGATTTTAATGCGTTAGGGTTTGAAATTTCAAATAAATTTGAAATTTAAAGAGCGATAAAGAAAAAATTTAGTAAAATGCGCCGTTTAATATATAAATTTAGAAAGGTAAATAGTGTTTGAACAAATCAGTGAGTCGTTTAGATTAGCCGTCAGCAAGATACGTTTTGTAGATGATGAAAAGGCTTTGAAAAACGCATTTGATGTGCTTAAAAAAGCTCTTTTAAAAGCTGATGTTCATCATAAAGTTACCAAGGATTTATTAAGCGCGATCGAAAGCGAGATAAAACAAACTAGTATTGGTCAAAAGCAATTTTTAGATGCTATAAAATTAAAGCTGACAGAAATTTTAACAGCTCCTGGCAATCAAGGCTTTGTTTATGCTCAAACAGCTCCCACCATCGTGTTGATGGCCGGCTTGCAAGGATCCGGAAAAACCACAACTACGATAAAACTAGCAAATTATTTAAAGCTTCGCAAGAAGAAAGTTCTTGTTGCTGCATGTGATTTACAACGTTTGGCTGCAGTTGAACAACTTCGTCAGCTTTGTGTTGCTAATGAAATCGATCTATTTTTTATAGAAAATGAAAATGACCCTGTTAAAGTTGCCAAAGAGGCACTAGTAAAAGCTAAAAGCGGTCTTTATGATGTGCTTTTAGTTGATACGGCAGGTCGTTTGGCTATAGATGAAGCTTTAATGGGTCAAATAAAAGATGTTAAGAGTGCCATAAATCCACATGAAATTTTCTATGTAGCTGACGCTATGAGTGGTCAAGATGGCGTGCGTTCTGCAGCCAGCTTTAATGAAGCGCTAAATATCAGCGGTGTAATACTTTCAAAATTTGACTCTGATAGCAAGGGTGGTGTTGCTATCAGCATAGCAAAACAGTTAGGAATTCCACTTAGATTTGTTGGTACCGGTGAGAAAGTTGCCGATTTAGAAAGCTTCATACCAGACCGTATAGTCGGTCGCATAATGGGCGAGGGCGACCTTGCTACTCTTGTAGAAAAAACAAGTTCTATTATTGATGAAAAAGAAGCTAAGCGCTTAAATCAAAAGATAAAAAAGGGACAATTTAACTTTAACGACTTTTTAGAACAAATGGAGAGCGTAAAAAAACTAGGTTCTATGAAATCCCTAATAGGTATGATACCTGGTCTTAGCAATATGGCAAATCAGATCAAAGACATAGATCTTGATAACTCAAAAGAAATTTTGCATATAAAAGCTATGATAAATTCAATGACGCAAAAAGAGCGTGAAAATCCCGAGCTTTTAAACAATAGCAGAAAACGTCGTCTAGCAGCCGGCTCTGGGCTATCTCAAGTAGAGGTTAATCGTTTTTTAAAACAGTTTGAAAATGCCTCCAAGCTTGCAAAGAAATTTTCAGGTAAAGGCAGTGCTAAAGGGCTTGCAAATATGCTAAGTCAAGCCAATATGAATAGACCCAGATAGGGTTTAAATTTGGATAATTTGTTATCTAAATTTAAGCATTATTTAAAAATTTTAAGGAGAAATATAATGGCAACCGTAGTAAGACTAACAAGAATGGGACGCAAAAAAAGACCATTTTATCGTATAGTTGTAACAGATAGTAGAAAAAGACGTGATAGCGGCTGGATAGAGAGTATCGGCTACTACAATCCAATGGTAGAGCCTGAAGTTGTAAAATTTGACGCTGAAAGACTAGCATACTGGAAAGGCGTTGGCGCTAAACTTAGCGATAGAGTTGCACAAATAACAAGCAAATAAATTTATGGTTGAAAATTTTTTATACGAATATGCTAAGCTTATAGCCGACTTTCCTGAAAAGATAAAAGTTGAGCGTGTGGAGCTTGGCGAGAATTTTGCCGAGATTATTATAAATGCCGATAAGGTTGATACCGGTAAGTTGATAGGAAAAGATGGCAAGATGATAAATGCCATAAAAACCGTCATTATCGGATGTAAGGCAAAAGACTCCACTAGCTACAGGGTAACGGTAAAAGCTTTTGAAGAGTGAAAATCTCGAAGTAGCTATAATAGGCAAAACCGTCGGACTTAGGGGCTATGTAAAGCTTCACAATAAAAGTGACTTCCCTGAGCAGTTTAAAAAAGACGCTAAATTTTTTGACAAAGACGGTAATTGGCTTATTATAAAAAATTATGACAAAACACGCGGTGAGGCTTTGTTTGTTGGTTTTGAAAGTATTGAAGCTGCAAAAGAGCTAACTAACCGCGTCATTTATACTACTGTCGAGCAAACTAGAAAAGATTGCAAGCTTAAGAAAGATGAATTTTTTTATTTTGACATTATCGGACTTAAGATACTGGAAAATGGTGAAATTTTAGGCATAGTTGATGATATTGAAGAAATTTCAAGCTCAAATCTTTTATTTATCAAAACTAGCCCAAGCCTAGCTGAACAAGGCTTTGCAAAAAGCTTTTATATACCGTATATAGACGAATTTATTACCAGTGTTGATCTAGAAAAACAAGAAATTTCAACTAAAAATGCAAAAGCAATTCTTGAAAATTCATGAAATTTAGCTTTGTATCTTTATTTCCACAGTTAATAGAACCATACTTTAAAGACTCAATCCTTGCAAGGGCAGTATCTTCTAATAAGATCAATCTCTCTTTTGTCAATCCTCGTGATTATACAAAACAAAAAAATTTAAAAGTTGATGAGTATATGATAGGCGGTGGCGCAGGTCTTTTGATGTTTGCACAGCCGATTGATGACGCTTTGAGTGAGATAAAAAAAAATGATAAGAGTGTGCATATTATTTTTTTAACTCCGGCTGCAAAGAAATTTAATCAAAATGATGCCAAAAGATTAGCCAAAAAAGATCATATCTGTTTTGTTTGTGGCAGATATGAGGGTATCGATGAGAGAATCATTGAAATGTGGGCTGATGAAGTTTTTAGCATAGGCGATTATGTGTTAACTGGTGGGGAGCTTGGCGCTCTTTGTATGAGTGATGCAATATCTAGAAATATAGATGGAGTGCTTGGCAATAATGAGAGTTTGGCAGTGGAGAGTTTTGAGGATAATTTGCTTGAAGCTCCATCCTTTGCTAAGCCTGACCTCTTTAAAGGTAGTTTTGTTGTTTCAGAGTTTTTAAAGGGAAATCATGGTAAAATCCAATCTTTAAAAAACAGGATGGCGCACTGCAAAACAAAGTTCTTCCGCCCTGATTTATACCAAAAAATTAAGCCATAATTTAAGGACAAACTATGAGAAATAAGTATATTGAAGCATTTGAGAATGCTCAAATCGCAAGCAAAACTGTGCCTGAATTTCGTGCGGGTGATACACTTCGTGTAGCTATTCGTATTAAAGAGGGCGATAAGACTAGGGTTCAAAATTTTGAAGGTGTCTGTATAGCTAGACGCGGAAGTGGCGTAGGTGAGACATTCATGATCAGAAAAATCGGCGCAAACAGTGTAGGCGTTGAGAGAATTTTCCCTATTTATAGCGAAAGTATCGAAGAGATCACTGTATTAAGACGTGGTCGTGTTAGACGTGCTAAACTATTTTATCTACGCAATTTACGCGGTAGAGCTGCTAAGATCCGCGAACTTAGAAAATAAAAATATAAATTTCAAAGGTTTTTCCTTTGAAATTTTTCTTCTTTAAAGTATATCATCCATTATTCCACTTTTTCTTTGTGATTTAGTTATTGTTTTTATTTAAATTTTTTAGTTGACTGTATTTATTTGAAAATTTGATTTGATGGTTTGTATAAATTTGTCGCTATGATAAAAGTAAAATACCATAATGATAAAGGCAAGCGGTTTAAAACATTAAACCGTTATTTTCTTGCTCTTGTATTATTTCGTTTGCAGGTATTATCTCAGGTAAAGGTGAGTCGTTTGTGTATAACTCGTCTACTCCATTGTAAATACCTTTATAAACGCCTTCAGGCTGTTCAAATACGCGTCTTACTGTCGGGTATTGTTTTATGTATGTTTCCATAAATTTCTTAAAGACCGGCGCCGCAGTTCTACCACCGCCTTCTATCTTTTTCATTGGCGAATTGTCGTCATTGCCGTACCAGATTATGGCTTGAACATCAGGCGTAAAACCGCAAAACCAAGCGTCTATGTTATTGTTTGTTGTGCCTGTTTTGCCTGCTACTTGTATGCCATTTATTTTGGCATTACGACCGGTTCCATTGTTAACGACGTTTTTAAGAAGATCTATCATTAAAAATGCTTGTTCAGGCTTTAAAACCTGTTCTTTTTTTGCTTCGTAATTTACAACCGCACCAAAGCTATTTTCTACATATTTTATAAGTATCGGCTCGACAATCTCTCCCTCGTTTGGAAACATTGAGTAAAATTTAGCAAAATTTACAGGCGATATACCAAAGCTTCCAAGTGCGATGGATAAATTTTCCGGTATATTTTGAAAGCCTATGTTTGAAAGCTTTGCTCTAACAGAGCTAAGACCTAGGTCGTTTAGCAAATTTATAGTTGCTAGGTTTCTTGACTGTGTTAGGGCTGATTTTAAGCTAATGTAGCCTTGAAAGCCGCCACTGTAGTTTTTAGGCGTCCACTCTTTGCCGTTGCCCATATCAAAGCTTCGCGCTATGTCTGCTAGTTGTGATACTACCGAGTATCCCTCATCAAGCGCGATTTGATAGATAAAAGGCTTAAAGCTTGAGCCAGGTTGTCTTGCACTCTGGGTTGCACGGTTGTAACTACTTTTTGAGTAATCAACCCCACCAACAAGTGCTAAAATATGTCCGGTCTGAGGCTGCGTAACGACTATCGCGCCATTTAGTATGTTTGCATTTGCTTTTTTATCACGCTTTAAAATTTCGTTATATCCGTATATTAGGGCTTCATTTGCCATTTTTTGCACATTAAGATCTACGGTGCTATAAATTTTATATCCACCGGTTCTTATATCGTCAACTCTTTTTGAGACTTCTTTTATGATCTCATCTACTACATACGGAGCCTTATTTTTGCTTAAGGTGTCGTCAAATACAGCAGGCTCTTCGAGTATGCCTTTGCGATACTCTTCTTCGTTTAGCCAACCTATCGTATACATGCGTTCAAGAACTCTGTTTGCGCGCCCTAAAGATAGGTCTAAATGCTTTGTAGGGTCATAAGAGCTTGGTGCTTTTGGTAAGCCTACTAGCATGGCTATCTCTTTTATGCTAAGCTCTTTTAAGTCTTTTCTAAAGTATCCATCTGCAGCTGTTTTAATGCCGTAATATCCGTGACCGAAATATACGTGATTTAAGTATCGTTCTATGATCTGCTCTTTGTCTAGTTCGGTTTCAAGCTTAATGGCTAAGACGATCTCTTTGATCTTTCGCATTATCTTTTTTTCGCTACTTAAAGCTAAATTTTTAACAAGCTGCTGGGTAAGAGTGCTCGCTCCTTCGACAAATCTACCTGCTTTTATATCTTTTATAACAGCTCTTACTATAGCTTCGTAGTTTATGCCTCCATGCTCAAAATAGCTAGTATCTTCTATGGCAACAAGCGCTTCAACTACTCTTGAGGGAATTTCTTCGTATTTTACATAGACTCTATTTTCCTCAAAGATATTTGCTATAAGTTCGTTGTTTCTATCAAAAATTTGAGTTGTAAGCTTTGGCTTGTAGTCGATTATACTATATGCATCAAAGCGAACCTGTGAGTAAATATATACAAAGCCGCCACCAAGAGCAAGAGCTCCTGCAAAAAATATCCATAAAATATATTTCATAAATATGCCTTTAAAAGTTCGACATTTAGCCCTCTTGCAGTGCTTGTATTACCGATTTGTTTTATGATATATTTTTTGTTAAAACCTTCTACCATCATCGCTCCCGCTTTGTCTTTGTATTCACCGTTTTTGATATACTCTTTTATGTCTTCTTCTTTAAAATTTGCAAATTTATATGCAGTTTCGCTAACGTTTATAAATTCAAAATCCTCTGCTAAAAATATCATTGCCGTAAAAACTGAAGCGATATTGCCGCTTTGCAGGTTAAGCATATTAATAGCATCTTGCTTGTTTTTTGCCTTGCCTAAAATTTTACCGTCACAAGCTACACAGCTATCTGCAAAGATGACATTTTTTACATCCGGATATAGTTTTAAAAACTGCTCTTTTTTGGATTTTACGACATTTTGAACATAGATATGTGGCTCACATTGATCGCTCACATCGTTCTCGTTAAAATCAAATGAAATTTGTTTAAATTTTATGCCGTTCTCGGTTAAAATTTTAGCTCTTGTTTGTGAACTTGAAGCAAGTGTTAACATTAAAAATCCTTATAAGCAACGCCTAGATAAACGGCTATGAATGATACTATTAAATTTAAAGGAGTAAAGTAGATGATAATAACGACTAGGCTTTCATGAAGCGTTATCTTTTCTCGAATTTTTAGTGCAGCAAGTGCCTTTTTGTAGTGATAAAACATATAGCTAAGATTTAGTGTTAAAAACAGCCATAGTGTCCACTTTGTCGCAAGTATAGCCGTAGCCATCGGGTCTGCTGATCTTAATGACGCATCTTGATTGCTAAATAAAAAGCTACTTGTTGCGATAACAAATAGTGATATTATCAAAAAAATACCAAATTGTCTTAAAAATCTTATAGTTAAAAACACCTTGTCTGTGCTTTTGCATCTATTTGATAAAAGATATCTGCCAAATATCAGCAAGCCAAGCTGAAGTCCTATAAAAACGGCGGCAGACGCTATATGTAAAAAGGGCAAAAATTGCCCTAAACGCGCAAAAGCTATGTCGTATTCGATCATTAGATGAGTTTTTCCTTTGCAAATTCAAGTGCTGCTTTTGTGGCATCTTGAATTTTTGATGTATCTTTACCGCCTGCTGTTGCGAAGTCATCCTTGCCTCCGCCATTACCGCCTAAAATTTGAGCCGTCATTTTAACCCATTCGCCTGCTTTTATGCTAGCGTTTTTCACACCTGCCGCGATAGCGACTTTATCGTCTTTTACTTGCATAAATAGCACAGCAGTGCGTTCATTTGCGTTTTTGATCTCATCTATCGCAGTTTTTATATCGCCGCTTTCTAAAATTTCAACGCACACTTTTACGCCATTAATGTCGCTTAAATTTATAGCTTTTGAGCTACCTGCATTTTTAAGCTCGTCCTTTAAGCTTTTTATCTCAGTTTTTAGCTTTTTAATCGCGATCATCGGTTCTATGCTCTTTAGCTCGGTTTTGATCTCATCTAGCTCGGCGCGTAAATTTTTAGCTAAATTTAGGGCTGCCTTTGAGCAAACAGCCTCGATCCTGCGCACACCGGCACTTACGCCACTCTCTTTGGTTATAAAAAATGCTCCTATCTCATTTAAATTATGCACATGAGTTCCTCCGCAAAGCTCCTTGCTAACCTCGCCAAAACTTAGCACGCGCACTTTATCGGCGTACTTCTCGCCAAATAGTGCGATCGCACCGCTACTTTTAGCATCTTCTATATCCATTATCTGGGTTTTTGCCGCTTCGCCTTTTACTATGGCGTTTTGCACGAAGGCCTCGATCCCCACTAGTTCCTCACTTGTGAGTGCCTTAGGATGAGAGAAGTCAAAGCGTAGTTTATCAGCCTCTACGCTTGATCCAGCTTGTGCGATATGTGTGCCTAGGACCTTTCTAAGTGCTGAGTGTAGGATGTGGGTAGCGCTGTGGTGGCGTGCTATCTCGCTTCGCTCACTACTTACTTTTACGCTTACCTCATCGCCTGTTTTTAGCTCTACATTTGCTTTAACACTCGATAAATTTAATCCGTGAAATTTTTGCGTATCAAGGATTTGCGCTTTGCCTGTTATCTCGCCGCTATCGCCGCATTGACCGCCGCTTTGCGCGTAAAATGGAGTCTTATCAAACATTACCCAGCCGTTCTCGCCGGCTTTTAGGCTATTTGTGCGCTTAAAGTCCTCATCAAGTATGGCTAAAATTTTACTCTGGCTATCAAACGCTTCGTAACCTATAAATTCATTCTCACCAAACTCCTCTAAAAGCTCTTTAAAGTCGCCCTTTGCGCTCTTATCTCCACTGCCTTTCCAAGCGGCCTTTGCGCGTGCCTTTTGCTCGCTCATAAGCTCATCAAATTTCGCCTCATCGACCTTTAGATTTTTATCTCTTAGCATATCGGCAGTTAGATCTAGTGGGAAGCCAAATGTGTCATATAGCTTAAACGCAACTTCGCCGCTAAATATATCTTTTGTGCGTGTTAGCTCATCGTTAAACAGCTCAAGTCCCGAAGCGATCGTAGCGAAAAATCTCTCCTCTTCAAGTTTGATTTGCTCTTTTACCGCCTCTTTTTTCTCGTTTAGATACGCGTAGTGTCCGCCCATTAGCTCGCAAACCTTATCGACAAGCTTATACATAAACGGCTTTTTGATACCAAGTAGGTAGCCGTGGCGCACCGCACGACGTAAAATCCTGCGAAGCACGTATCCGCGACCCTCTTTATCAAAATTTACGCCCTGAGCCAGTAAAAAGGTAACCGAGCGGATATGATCACTAATGACGCGGTAGCTCGCACCTGTGGCGTACTCGTAAGGCTTACCGCAAAGTTTGGCGACCTCGTTTATATAAGGCATGAAAAGTGAGCTATCGTAGTTGCTAAATTTACCCTCTTTTATCGCGGTTACGCGCTCAAGTCCCATTCCGGTATCAATCGAGGGCTTTGGAAGTGTGGTTAGCTTGCCGTCCGCACTTCGCTCAAACTGCATAAATACTAAGTTCCAAATCTCCAAAAAGCGGTCTCCGTCACCGCCCATATAGTCCTCATCTGAGTTAAAATGCTCCGCGCCTTGATCGTAAAATATCTCAGAGCAAGGCCCGCAAGGTCCCGTATCGCCCATTTGCCAGAAGTTATCTTTATCACCGAATTTATAAATTCTCTCTTTTGCGATATGTTCTTGCCACATTCCGTAAGCCTCGTCATCGCTCTCATGAACTGTTACATATAGACGATCTTTTGGAAGTTTTAATACTTGCGTAACAAATTCCCAGGCGTATGCGATCGCGTCTTTTTTGAAGTATTCGCCGAAGCTAAAGTTTCCAAGCATCTCAAAAAATGTATGGTGACGAGCCGTGTAGCCGACGTTGTCTAAGTCGTTGTGCTTGCCGCCCGCTCTTATACAGGTTTGGCAACTTGTGCGGATAGGAGGAGTAGGGCGTGGAACTTCGCCGGTAAAAATACTTTTAAATGGCACCATTCCTGCATTTGTAAATAGCAGTGTCGCATCGTTTGGCACTAGCGGAGCCGACTCTATAACCTCGTGTCCCTTGCTTTTAAAATAGTCTAAATAAGCCTGTCTAACATCAAAATTTTGCATATTTTTTCCTATAAATTATTTTAATTTTTAGCGTTAATTTTATCTAAAAATCGTTTTTAAATTTATAAATTTACTAAAAAATGTCTTAGAGTTGGTAAAATAAAATTTTTTGCGCCATAAGCTTAGTGATATTTATAAATATAAGCTTAAAAACTTATAATAATGAAAATAAATCTTAAAATTTAGCTAAGTTTGAGTGAATAAAAAATATAATTAGAATAAAAATTTAAGAAAGGCTGCATAATGAAGCTTAAAATCGGCATTGTTGGGTATTCTGGTATTGCCAAAAAACACTATGCTATATTAAGGCGTTCTGATAAATTTGAAGTTTGCGGGGTGTTTGATGCTAGCTGTCGTGATGATCATTGTAGGGCTAAATTTTTTGATGATTTTAACAGTTTCATAGAAGAGGCCAAACCTCAAGCGATCGTGCTTTGCCTTTCTAGTGATGAGCTTGTTTTTGGCTTTTTTAAATGCGCCAAATACTGTAAAAATATACTAATCGCCGAGCCTAAATTTAAAAGTTTAAGCGAGATAAAAGAGATAAAATACGCCGCAACCACCAACAAGGCAAATGTCTGTAGCGGTATGAGCTTGAGGTTTAATCCGGTTATCACCTCGCTAAAACGCGCACTTGCAAAAGAAGAGGAAATTTATAGTATAAATATATCTCACTGTGTATCAATGCCTGGTAAAAATATCGTTAGAGAGCTTTGTATGTTTGATATCGATCTTGCTAAAATTTTAAGCAATAGTGAAATTTATGAATTTTCATACTCCGAGGCAAACAAAACTAACGCAAGGTCTGCTGATAATGTAGCCATGAAGCTTAAAACTAAAAATCAAATTTTAATAAACATTTCAAATTCTATCTCAAGCTGTATAAACCGTTTTGTGGTGGAAGTAAATGCTAAAAGTGGTGTTTATATAGGGGATCTAAGCGGAGTTAGACTTCATCAATTAAACGAATACGGACAGATAAATTTAAAGGTTTATCAAGACGAAAACGAGATAAAAACACAGTATGACGAGTTTTACAACCTTTGCCAGAGTGGTGAAAGCAGCGAGCTTTCAAACCTTGATGACCTAATCAAGATCAAAGAACTTTTTGCATGAAAAAACTGATACTTCTTCTAAACATGGGCGGTCCAAGAAAGAGCTGTGAAGTTGAAATTTTCTTAAAAAATATGTTTAACGATCCTTGTATTTTAGGGGTTAAAAATCCTTTTTTGCGTAAATTTTTGGCTTTTATGATAACAAAAATGAGGCTCAAATCAGCTCAAGAAAATTATAAGCAAATAGGCGGAAAGTCACCTATTTGTGAGATAACTCAAAGGCTTTGTGACAAGCTAAATCAAAACAATAAATTTGTATTTGACTATGCTATGAACTATACGCCACCATTTTGTAAAGAGGTTTTAAGCAGACATGAAAACGTAGACGAGATAGTTGTTTTTCCTCTTTATCCTCATCACTCTATCACGACCGTAACTTCAAGTTTAAACGACTTTTATAAAGCTTATAATGAGCTTGGCTTAAAGGCAAAAGTGCAAGAAGTGAGGTATTTTTACGAAAGTAAAGAGTATAATCAAATAATCATAAAAAGCATAAAAGATAAAATATTAAGCATGGATATGGGTGAAATTTCAATGATATTTTCAGCTCACTCCTTACCTCAAAAAATTATTAACAACGGCGATAGATACGAAGCACATGTGAGAGATCATGTTGAAATTTTAACAAATTTATTAGAAAAAGATGGGTTAAATTTTAAAGATGTCAAGCTTGCATATCAGTCTCGTCTAGGTCCTGTTAAGTGGCTTGAGCCGTCTTTGAATGATGTTCTTTCTTTGCTTAAAAATAAAAAAGCTTTGATCTATCCACTGTCTTTTTGCGTGGATAATTCAGAGACGATTTTTGAGCTTGATGTTGAGTATAGACATATCGCAAAAGAGCTTGGTTTTGAGTTTTATGAGGTGTGCGAGTGTCCAAATGCCTCTGACGCTTTTGCGGAGTTTATAGTAAACAATATAAAGGAATAGTTTTTGCTTGTAAAATTTATCTTTTTAGAAAGGTAAAAAATGAAAGTTCAAAACAACTCTTTGGTTGATTTTCTATCGCAACTTGAAGCTGGTAAAAATGAAAAAAACAAGAGTTTGAAATTTGATGAAATTTTAAACTCAGCCCTTGAAAACAAGACAAGTAAAAACGATCTCTCGCAAGAAGTAGAAGACTTTAAGCAACGCCTTAGCGAGCTTGGCGCATATGGATATATAACACAACTAAATGAAGATAAAATCGAGCAAAAAATAGCTCAAAAAAGAAATGAGTTAATAGAAACGCTTGGCATAAACGATCCAAATAAAAGCAATGATCAGCGCAGTGAGCTTTTAAAGATACTTGAGGAAATGCTAAGCGAGTATCGCAAGCAAATACAAAACTCCCTTGCGAGTCAGAGTATACTTGAAAAACAGCAACAACTTGCAGGAACTAAATCTTCTGTTGTAAATTTAAATTCCGTTCTTGCAGAACTTTCTTTGGCGTAGGGCTAGTCTAAAATCCTACGCTCTTGTGTCTTTTTCTTATCTTTATCTTGCTCTTTTTTAGCATTTATTTGTGCGATTATGGCTTCATCCGGCACTAAGTAGCCCTCTTCAACCATCAAATCAATCGCCTTTTTAAATACGGGTAACGCGCTTTGTGCACCAAAATAATAGTATGGTTTTTGTGGATTTCTGGCTAGAACGCCTATGGTGTAGCTGTTGCCTTTAGAGTCGTTTGCAAAACCGAAAAACGAACCGTTGTAGGTATTACTATATCCGCCTTTTCCTACGGCAATGTGCGCGGTGCCTGTTTTTCCACCCACCTCAAGTCCTGGAGTTTGGGCTTTTATGCCAGTTCCCTTATCTACGGTTTTTATTAAAATTCTTTTCATTATTTTTGCAGCTTCTTGGCTGATGATTTGCTTTGGTTCATCTTTTGGCAGTGTAAAATGTTTGCCATTTTTTTCTAAAAACTCAACCAAATGAGGGGTTACTTCAACTCCTTTGTTGTTAAAGACGTTGTATGCCTTAAGTAGTTGCATAAAGGTTGATTGAAGTCCGTATCCGTAGCTAACGGTTGCTTTATATGTTTGAGAGTTTAGTCTTGTTGTGTTTGGTAGCATACCGACTTGCTCGTAAGGCATGTCTATGCCGGTTTTTCTAGAAAAGCCAAAATTTAAAAGACCTTGATAAATTTCTGTACCGCTTAAGCGGTTTACTATCTCGATCATGCCGATGTTTGAGCTATATACTATAATGTCTTCCGCGCTCATAAAAGGCTCTGGGTGAGTATCCCTTATGATACGCTTTCCAAGTTGATAGCGACCATTGTGAGTGTTTATGTTTTCAAGCGGATTTATCTTATTTTCTTGAAGTAATAATGCAAATATAAACGGTTTAAAAACAGAACCTACTTCGTATGCGTATTCGGTTGCGGTTGAGTTTAGGGCAGGATAGTCGGTGCGTTTTATATTTGAGGGATCATATCTTGAGCTTGAGGCAAGAGATAAAATTTCACCTGTTTTGCTGTTCATTATACAGATAACAATTTCTTTTGCGTCTAAAAAGCTTCGTCTTTCATCGAGGATTTGCTCAAGCTTTGTTTGAAATTTTAAAGGTATGGACAATATGGCGTTGTATCCGTCGATCCTGTTAGCTAAATTTGAATCACTTGTTAAGATGATGTTGCTTCCTACGTCTCGCGGTCCAAGAATTTTAGCATCTTGTATCGGAGCCAGGTAGTCTTCGTAGTATCTTTCTACTCCCTTTACACCGACTGTCTTTGTCATGTTGTCTTTTTCCGTTTTTTTAGTATACCCAAGAGCCGGTGCTATGGCATGAGCGGCCATGTATCTGCGGTTTTCGCCACTTTCGACTATGCTCATACCTTGAAATGAAACGTTGCCGTTTTTGTCTTGATAGGAGATAAGAATTTTTTTCCTGTTTAATTTTCTGGCCAATTCTTTTAAGTATGCTGCCCCTTTTGCGTCTATCTTGTAAGAAAGAGTAACTTGCCCGTTTGTGCCGTTTATGATCTTTCTTACGGCGTTTGGATCTTCTCCGCTGTAAAGCGAATAAAGTTTTATGAACATCTCTTTTTTGTCTGGATCGATGTTTCTTGTATCAAGCATGACTTTGTATAGTTTTTGGCTTGAAGCAACACTGAAGCCGTCTTTTGTGATTATGCTTCCACGCAGTGCGGTATTTATCTCGCTTGATTGAAGTCTTGGAAGTTTTCTCTCTATCGTTGCTCTATAAAATATAACCGCGACAAAAAGAAGAATTCCTAATGTGATAAATAAAAAAAGTATAGTTATTTTTGACTTTTTGGAATTCATAAAAAATTAAATTTGTGTTCTTGAAATTTCTTTATATGCGCTGATTGCTTTGTTGCGAATTTCAAGCATTAATTTCATACTCATATCTGCTTTGCCTATCGCGATAGCTGCTTGGTGTAGGTCTTTTACTTCGCCTGTGGCAAGGTCTGCAACGGCTTTGTCGGCATTTACTTGAACTTCGTTTAGCTCTTTTAGCGAGTTGTTTAATATGTTTTCAAATTCATTTTGATTTGTTTGGCTTACTTTTTTATTGTTTTGAGCTAAAGATGCTTCGTTTATGCCGTTTATATTATTTATCATGATGATTGTCCTGAAATTAGTTGTATCGCGCTTTGTGCGATAGTTTTAGCGCTTTGAAAAGCAGCTACGTTTGCCTGATACGCCCTTGTGGCTTCCAAAAGATCACTCATCTCTATAACCGGATTGATATTAGGGAAAGCTACATATCCATTTACGTTTGCATCAGGATGGTTTGGATCGTATTTTAACATAAAGTCCTTATCGTCGCGAACAACTTTATCAACAACCACGCTCATAAGCGACGGATGTGCATTTTTGGGAGACGCTGGATCATCAAGAGGGTTTTCATACTCAAGCAAAGAGTCGTTATCTCTTATTTGTTCGTTTAAAATTTTATTAAAATCAATCGCTTTAAAAATAACTTCTTGTCTTCTATATGGTCCGCCTTCTGCGGTGCGTGTAGTTTGAGCATTTGCTATGTTTGAACTTATAACGTTCATTCTAAAGCGTTGCGCGCTAAGTCCATATCCGCTTATATCAAAATCATTTAAGTAAGACATCATTTATCCTTATAGTTTACCGCTAGACTCTATAACGTTTCTAAAGATCGATCCGTGGCGTCTATAGGCGTTATCAAGTGCGCTTAGCATAGTGGAGTTCTTGCTTAGCTCGGTTGTTTCTATATCAAGATCAACCGTATTTGCGTCATTTCTAGCCATATGACCGTCGCGCAAAAACACTTGTGCCCTATCGTTTCTTGGAAAATCCACCATAGGTATATGTGCGTCGTCGGTTTGAGCTAGATTTAGCTTGGTTGAGTTTGATCTGTTATAAATTTCATCCGCTTTTTGTCTAAGTGTTGTTTCGAAATTTATATCCCGTGCTTTATAAAAAGGAGTGTCAATGTTTGCTATATTGCCGGATATTAATCTTTGACGCATCTCTCTTGCGCTCATAGCTTCGGCTACTAGGTCAGATGACTTTGAATGTTGAAGTACAAACATTTTGTTCCTTTCTAAATTTTTATTATTGCAAGCAAAATTTGTTCCAAAGTAGGCTATTTTGCGCTTTGAATTCTTTCGATGTCACTTTTCATTTTGTCTATTTTTATACCGCCAAGATAATATTTAACTCCAAAATTTCCACTATCTACATCTGTTAAAAGCTGATATGCACCATCTTTTGTTACTACCTTAAACGGCAAGCTTATCTCGCGTTTATAATCTATATCGCGAGTGATGTGCTCTACCAAACGCTCATTTATCTTTTGGTTGTTTGCGATAAAGTAGTATCCATTGTATTTTTCTATAAATTCTTTTTGGACATATTCGTCTGTTACGTTTTCAAAGTAAGTAAGTCCGATAAGTATAAAATTTTCAACATTTTTTAGTTGGTATTCCATTAAATTTGGAGCTTCTTTTTGACAAGGAGGACAAAATGTGCCAAATATATCAAACATTATGATCTTGTTTTCATCGCCTTTTATGTTAAATCCATTTTGCGTTCTTACAAGGGTTAGTTCTTTGCCGGAAACGCTTGTTAATTTTATCTCTTCGCCTTTTGCGTATTCTTTAAAATTTAAAACACTCGTCTCTTTTTCTTCGCTACTGCAACCTAAGAATAAAAACGTTGAGAGTAAAACAGTTAGAATTTTTTTCATTTTTTACCTTTAAATAGATTTTTTCATCGCGGCACGAGCTTCAAGATCGGCTTCACGTTTTTTTAAAGTTTCACGTTTGTCGTGTAAATTTTTACCTTTTGCAAGTGCTACACGAACTTTAACGATATTTTTATCGTTTAGATAAAGCGAGAGCGCAACCATAGTTAGCCCATCTCTTGTTACGCTACCAAATAGTTTATCGATCTGTTTTTTGTGCATTAAAAGCTTTCTTGGAGCGCGTTCATCTGGCCTAAAGCTTGCGTGTGTTGTTTCTAAATGTCCGATGTGAGCGTTTAGCAAAAACATCTCGCCTTTTATGATACGTACGAAACTATCTTTTAAATTTACTCGTCCTGCGCGAAGCGATTTTACTTCACTGCCACGTAAAACTATACCGGCTTCAAATGTTTCTAAAATGTTAAAATCATGTAGCGCTTTTTTATTTTTTGCTAAGTCTTTTATCATTTGCTATCCTGTGATTTAAGCATAAAAAACGAGCTTCCACTTCCACTTAAAAATTGATCCTCATGCTCTTTAAGCTGCGGATAAAGTTCAAGACAAGGCGCATAAAGATCGTTTAGCTCGTAGTTTTTAAAATTTTGCAAAAGCTTTGATGAGCTCAAATTTAAAAAATCATTCGCCTGTTTCACATTGATATTTTGCATAAAATCACTTCTAAATTTTTTATAAACCTGAGGCGTGGAGCAAAATACATTAGGCGTTATAAGCCTAGTTTGAGGCACATCATCGTCAAATTCTTTAACTATCTCGCCAACCCCGCTAACATTTGCACTTTTGTATCCATAGATAAAAAACGGCACATCAGAGCCGATCTTTGCGCCGATTTGTGCTAGTTTGTTCATTGGGATTTTTAAATTTAACTGCTCGTTTGTCATGAGTAAGAATGTCGCCGCATTTGAACTTCCCCCACCAAGACCGGCGCCTGTTGGGATATTTTTATTAAGAACGATTTTATGGGCAGTAAAAAACTCATTGATCACATCTTTAAAGCCCGCATTTTCAAGCTCGGTTTTGGCCTTTAAAATAATGTTGTCTTTAATGTCAACATTGCTAGTAAGCTCAAATTTATCCGCTTTTTGAAATTCTATCTCATCAAAAATATCTTCAAATCTCGCAAATCTCGATAAAATTTCATGATAATTGCCGCGAGTACCGACGATCTTTAAGAAGATATTGATTTTTGCGTAGCTTTTCATTTCTCGATTTTCTTTGATAGTTCCGTTAAATTTTCATCGCTTGCATGTTTGCTTGCTTCTGTATTTTTGGCTTTGATCTCATTTGAAAGCTCGCTTCTTAGTATCATCATGTTTTTTGGGGCTTCTATGCCGATTTTAACACCACTTTTTGAGATGCTAACAACTGTTATTTTAATGTCGTTGCCAAGCAAAATTTCTTCATTTTCTTTTCTTGAAAGTATTAACATTTTTCAACCTTGTTTAAACAATAATTAACCATATCGTTTTGCACTTCGATAATGCTAAAAAATTTATCATAATTTAGTAAATATATCCCATTTTCTTTAAATTTTAGCTTGCCTACATTAAGCTCTTTGCCGTCAAACAGGTCGCTTATGTCGCCTAGATATTCGTTGTCTTTTATGTCTAAAATTTCAGTTGGATTTAGAAATTTTTCGTTTTCAAATTTAAATTTACCTTCGCTAATCCGTCTAAGCGCAGTTAATGTTGCATCAAAGCCTAGTTTTTTTGCAAAAAGCTCCGCGTAAGAGCGCACATATCCACCTTCGCTAAGTGAAATTCTAAATGTCAAAAACGGATGCATGTAGTGTAAAATTTCACAGCTAAAAACCTGCATCGTCTGTTTTTTTAGCTCGAATTCTATACCTTTTTTTGCAAGATTATACGCGCGCTCGCCGTTTATGTTTTTAGCGCTATATTTTGGGGGGATAAATTCAACCTCTTCTAATAAATCTTGACGCACTATCTCAAGCGAGCTTGGCGCAAAAGGTAAAATTTTTTGCACCTGCGTTATGTTTTGATTATCCAGACTTTTGCTACTTGCCCCTATCCACATTGTTGCTTCATATACTTTTGGAGACTTATTTAAAAACCTGAACAAACGCGTATACGAGCCAAATGCAACGATTAAAGCGCCACTTGCAAATGGATCAAGCGTGCCGGAGTAGCCAGCCTTTTTAACCTTGTATTTTCGTTTTAAGCGGCTAAGAAATTGATTCGAGCTTAGTCCGGTTGGTTTATCGGCGACAAATATTGCGTTCATACGGCATGCTCAACAAAGCTTGACATGATCTCTTTGACATTGCCGGCAAAATTTATCGTAAGCTTAAGCTCTTTCTTGACTTTGCTAACTTCTGTTACGCGACCGATACCAAAAATTTTATGTTTGACAAGATCACCTTTTTTGTATTCGTTGCTTTGTTCTATAACAAGAGAGCCTTGTACAAGCCCACTTTCGCTTAGAAATCTACTTTTGTTAAGTCTTGTTCGCTGACCTTTGTAAAAGCGTGAATTTGCAAAGCTTAGCGTTAAATTTCTTTTGGCTCTAGTTATGGCTACGTATGCCAAGCGGCGCTCTTCTTCTATGTCGCTACCATCTCCGATGAGCGGGAAAAATCCCTCCTCAAATCCTATAACAAAAAGGTGTTCAAACTCAAGACCTTTACTAGCATGCACGCTCATTATCGAGATAGCTTCGCTGCTTATATTATCCTGCTCGCTAGTTATGGTTAGTTCGTTTAAAAACTCATCAAGATCAAAGCTTGGATTTTGCTTGATTTGATCCTTTAACATCGCGTAAAATTCGTCGATATTTGCTGCACGTTCACTTCCGTCAGGCAAGCTTTCGTAGTATTTTTTAATACCAAATTTTGTTTCTATATTATCAATAAGTTCATAAAGTGACTCAAAGCCTTGTAGTTCTTTTAAGTTTTGAGTAAATTCCATTAGCGCGGATTTGATTTTTTTGCTAAAAACTTCGTCTTTTTCATCTATGGCAAGAATTGCTTCAAAGAGTGAAATTTTATTGTCAAATGCGATTTTCTCGAGTTTTTCAAGACTTATCTTACCAAGTCCTCGTTTCGGACGGTTGATGATACGTTTTATCGAAAAGTCATCATTTTGATTGATCACAAGTCTTAAATAACTTATGATATCTTTGATCTCGGCACGTTCGTAAAATTTAATACCTCCGACCATTTTATATGGAATTTTTTCTTTATTTAAGCCATCTTCAAGTGAGCGAGAAAGGGCGTTTATACGGTAAAGTATGGCTATGTCTTTTGCCGCAACTCCGCTTAGAAGTAGCTCTTTTATCTGTTTTGCTATCTTGTTTGACTCTATGTTTTCATCAAAGCTTTCCATGAGTTTTATCTCTTCACCGTCCCCGCTGACGCTGATTAAATTTTTACCAAGCCTGTTGCGGTTGTGGTCGATAAGCTCGTTTGCGGCTTTTAATATCGGCGTAGTTGAGCGATAGTTTTGCTCTAGTCTTATGATCTTTACATCTTTAAACTGGTCTTTGAAATTTAGGATATTTTCGACCTTTGCACCGCGCCAGCCGTATATGCTTTGATCATCATCGCCGACGACGCAGATATTTTCATGTGTTGCGCAAAGCTTTCTTAGAAGTTTGTATTGCAAGTCGTTTGTATCTTGATACTCATCGACCATTATGTATTTATATCTGTTTGAAATTTCACGAGCTAAGTCCTCGTTTTCGTCTAAAATTTTATATGTCAGCATGAGTAGATCGTCAAAGTCAACCAAGTTATTTGTTTTTAAATACTCTTCGTAGCGTTCGTAGATAACGGCCACCTTTTGATAAAAGCCGTCTTTCCCGTTTTCATTGTTTAAAAAATTTGCGTTTTTATAAACATCTTCTACACTGAAAAGAGAGTTTTTGTAGTTTGAAATTTCATTTGCGAGGATAGAGGTTGCGATCTGGCTTTCAAAACTTTTTATGATACGCTTTTTGTCATCGGTGTCGATGATGATAAAGTTGTTTTTGCGTCCAAGTTTTGAGATGTAGAATTTTAAAAACAAAAGACCGAATTTGTGAAATGTGCAAAGTAGGGGAGTGAAATTTGTATTTACATCGCTAAGCATAGCAAGTGCGCGACTTCGCATTTCGTTTGCAGCTTTGTTTGTAAAAGTAAGTGTTAGTGTGTTGGCCGGATCTATGCCAACTTCGCCTATTAGATAGGCTAGGCGAGTTGTGATGGTTTTTGTTTTACCGCTACCAGCACCAGCAAGGATAAGCATGGCTCCATCAATATGTCTTGCAGCCTCTTGTTGTGAATCGTTTAATTGGTTTAATAAATTTTGCATATTTTACTTTATAAATTAAATTTAAACATAGATTTTATCTAAAAATTGTTGAAAGCTTGATTATAGATAAAAGTAGTTGTTTTTGTAGATTTTGAACTTGAAAATTTTTAATAAAATTTATACTTTTACTTAAGGGCTAAACCGACATAAATTAAAATTAGCATCGGCTCATGGATAAAGTTTACTGTTTTATTTGTTGTAAAAATTTATTTTGACCCGAATAAATCCCTATTGTTTGGATTAGACATAAAGATCGACATAGACTTTTTGGTCTGATCTTGCCTTGCTTTATGTATGGAAAAATTTATCAAAACAGGACTGTTTTCTACTAAAATTTGCACTATCGCTCCAAGTGGCAAAGTCACTAAAGAAGCGAAATTTTGTGTGCCAAATCCAGCTTCAAAACTAAGCTCTTCCTGTGATAAAATAGCACTTTCAAACGTGTATCCGCCAAGGCTAAACATGATAACCGGCATGTTAAAATTTATACTCACTTCAGGTGGAAGCGGTGGATTAAAATTTACAAGCGGGAGATTTGCCATAATGGAGAAATTTACGTTGTTTTGCAGTAGAAAGTCTATACACTCGTAAACGTGCATTTTCATCAAAAGAGAGAATTCTTCGTTATCTAAAAGGCTTTCTAACATGTTAATTTACCTCCTTAAATTCTTTCAAAAGCTCTTTAATCTCTTTTAGACCTATTTGCCAAAAATCATCACTGTCTATATCAAAACCAAACATTAAAACAAGCTCTTTTGGACTTTTTGAGCCACCAAAGCTTAAAAACTTAGTATAAATTTCAACGAAATTTTCACACTTGCCACTCTTGTAAAGTCCAAATAAAGCAAGAACTAAAAGTTGTGCATAAGAGTAGGCATAGCAGTAAAATGGAGTGTGGATAAAATGTGGGATGTAGCTCCACCAAATTTTATAATAATCATTTAAAATAACGCTATCTCCAAACATTTTCGCACTCTCTTCAAGCCAAATTTTATTTAACTCGTCACTACTTATCTCGCCTTTGTGCGCATGAATGCGTCTTTCAAATGTAGTAAAATTTATCTGGCGATAAAGTGTTGCAAAGATATCTTCAAGCTTGCTTGCGATAAGTGCTTGACGTTCTTTTGGTGCAAGTGTATTTTTAACATAGTCAAAAACCAACATCTCGCAAAATACCGAAGCAGTTTCTGCTGTAGTAAGCGGAGTGTCGGAATTTAAATAGCCTACGCTATAACTTAGCTTTTGATGTATGGCATGCCCAAGCTCATGAGCTAAAGTAAATAAGTCGCGCCTTTGGTCTGTGTGGTTAAGCAAAACGTATGGATGGGCGTCACTTGAGCCAGAGTGCGAAAATGCCCCTCCTCTTTTGCCGTCGCTTGGATAAGCATCTATCCAGCCGTCCTTAAACGCCATTTTGGCGATCTTGCCAAATTCTGGACTAAATTTATTAAAAGCCTTTAAAACTATCTCCTTGCTTGTTTTAAAGCTATAAATTTCGTCGCCACTTTTTAACGGCGCGTATCTATCGTAGTCATAAAGCTTTTTAAAACCTAGAATTTCACGTTTTTTTCGGTAGTATTCGTGCACGAGACCAAAGCTATCCTCACTTGCTTTAATAAGTGCATCTACGCTTTGTTTTGTGATCTGATTATCAAGATGGCGTGGCGCTTCTGGCTTATCAAAGCCTCGTAGCTCGCAAGATGTTGCAAGATCTGTTTTTATCATATTGTAGATATATGTCAAAAGATGTTGATGTCTACTAAGCTCTTTTGAGAGTGATTTTGCAGCCATTTTGCGCTCATCTCTATTTGCGCTGTGAAGTTTGCTTAAAATTTCCTCTTCGCTTAACAGGTTATCTTTAAATTTAAATTTCATTGCACTCATACTTTCGTCAAAAAGTCTTGCAAAGGCTTGTGCTCCTGTGTTTGAAGTGCGAAGCAGAACCTCTTCTTCTTTTAAGCTTAGTTGATGTGCTTTTTGTTTTTGTAAATTTGATAGATAGTAGGCGTATTTTGGTGATGAGTGTATAAAATTGTCTTGAATTTTTTCATCAAGCTCATTAAATTCTATCTCGAAAAATAGCAAATTTTGTTGCGCTTTTGTGCACTCTTCATCAAATTTAGCATAAAATGCACCTTGTTTTGTGTCTTTTGCAAAGACTAAAAGGGCATAAGTCATTATTTTTGAGATGTCAGAGAGTAGACTTTCGTAATTTTCTATGCTGTTTTTAAAATCTTGCTCGTTTAATAAAGCTAGCTTCTTTTCAAATTTAGCTTTAAATTTTTCGCAGTTAAGCTTAGTTTTTGATGTAAAATTTTCAAGTTCTTGTGTATTTTTAAAAAGTGGAGTTAGATCCCATTTGCTCATTTATTACCTTCAAATATTTTTTGAATATTTTACAGAAAAAATGAGATATAAGCAAGTTTTAAAGGTTAATGTAAATTTGGCGCCTTGTGACGCCAAATTTATTATTTGATAGTTTCTGAAGCAATCGCCGTAAATACAACGTCAGACGAGCTGTTTAATGCAGTTTCGACAGAGTCCTGGATAACGCCGATTATAAATCCTACCGCAACGACTTGCATAGCGATATCGTCTGAAATTCCAAATAGTGCACAAGCAAGAGGCACAAGTAGTAATGAACCACCGGCAACTCCGGAAGCTCCGCATGCTCCGATAGCTGATATAAAACTAAGTAAAAGTGCATCTGCAAAATCAACGGTAATATGATCAAGAGAATTTACTGCCGCAAGTGCTAAAACGCTTATAGTGACCGCCGCGCCAGCCATGTTGATGGTAGCACCAAGAGGTATAGAGATAGAGTAAAGCTCTTCCTTTAGACCGAGTTTTTTACAAAGAGCCATGTTTACAGGGATATTTGCTGCAGATGAACGAGTGAAAAACGCAGTTACGGCACTCTCTTTAATTGTTGTCATTATAAGAGGGTATGGATTTTTCTTTGTTATTATAAATGCGATTAGAGGATTTACTCCAAAGGCCACAAACAGCATAGAACCAACTAAAACTAAGATAAGTTTTAGGTATCCAGCAAGAGCGTCAAACCCTGTCTCATGAATGCTAATCGCAACAAGACCAAAAATACCAAACGGAGCAAGACGGATTACAAATTTAACGATCTTTGTGATACCTTCGCTAACATCTTTAAATACATTTTTAGTCTCTTTTGAGCAACTTCTAAGCGCAATACCGGCACCTACAGCCCAGGCGATTATGCCTATATAGTTACCGGTGCTTATTGCAACTACGGGGTTTTGTACGATTTTAAATATAAGGTCTTTTAATACATCTATAACGTTTTGAGGGGCGCTTAGCTGTGCCGTTTCAACACCTTTTAAGACAAGTTCAACAGGGAACATAAAGCTTGCACAAACTGCTACAACGGCTGCTAAAAATGTAGCTAAAAGATATAAAAATACGATCTTACCCATGCCTTTTGTTTCGCCAAACTCTTTTGTTATTATCGATGTTGCAACTAGAACAAAAACAAGTATCGGAGCTACGGCCTTAAGTGCGCCGACGAAAAGGTTGCCAAGTATAGAAATAGTGTTTAAAATACTATTTGCAAAATTGGCAGACTCGCCACCTGCGCCAAGTTGTGAGTGTCCCCAAAAACCTACGATGGCACCAAGAATAATGCCTATTAAAATTTGAACGATCAAGTTGCCGTCGGCATAGCGTCTGGCAAGTTTTGAAAAAGCGCTCATTTCACCACCTTTAAATTTAAGATAAAACTTAAGTATATCCAAAAAAGGCTGAAAGAAATAAAATTTAATATTTGATTAATATAAATTTTAAGATGAAATGCTACAATTACGCCTAATTATTTAAGGATAAAGGAAAATGTATGTATCTTTTTACGTCTGAAGTCGTAAGTCCGGGACATCCTGACAAATGCGCCGATATAATTGCTGATAGTATCGTTGATAAAATTTTAACAGAAGATCCAAACGGTCGCGTTGCAAGCGAGGTTTTTGTTGCAGGTAAAAATATCGTTATCGGAGGAGAAATAAACTCAAAAGTAAGCCTTTCATATCGCGACTATGAGCGCATCGTAAAGGATGCTTTGGCTCATATCGGATATAACGGTAAGTCAAATTTTACAAAAGAGCAATGTTTGCATCCTGATGATATTGAGGTTAAGGTTTATTTAAACCAACAAAGTCCTGACATCAACCAAGGAGTTGATCAAGAAAGCGGAGAGATAGGCGCCGGCGATCAAGGTATTATGTTTGGTTTTGCAAGTTGTGAGGCGAAAGAATACATGCCTGCAGCTATAACTTATGCTCGTATGCTGTGCAATAAAGTCTATAAATTTGCAAAAGCAAATCCTGATAAATTAGGGGTTGATATAAAAACACAAGTTACTATTGATTACGGCACAAAGGATAATTTTGAAAATTGCAAGCCTCAAAGTATCCATACTATAGTCGTTTCAGCACCTTGCGTAGAAGAAATGGGTATAAAAGAGCTTAGAAATTTGGTTCAAGAACTTATCGATGATACCGGACTTCCAAAAGAGCTATATAATAAAGAAAAAACTATCATCTACATAAACCCAACCGGTAGATATGTAAATCACAGCTCGCTTCACGATAGTGGTTTAACAGGACGTAAGCTTATCGTAGATAGTTTTGGCGGATATGCCCCGATAGGCGGTGGTGCGCAAAGTTCAAAAGACTACACTAAGGTTGATAGAAGCGGTCTTTATGCGGCTAGATATATAGCTAAAAATATCGTTGCGGCAGGACTTGCTAAAAAGTGCATAGTTCAAATTAGCTATGCTATAGGTGTTGCAAAACCAACTTCTGTTAGTGTTGATACGATGGGAACGCAAGTGGAGGGCATAAATGATGATATGCTTTCAAATTTTGTTATGCAAAATTTCCCTCTAACTCCAAAATGGATAACCAATAAATTTGGACTTGATAAGCCCGGCAAAGATACATTTTTATATGCAAAAGTTGCTGCAAAAGGTCAAGTTGGCGATGCAAAATATCCATGGGAAAAACTTGACAGCGTTAATCTATTTAAAGGCTTGATAGCTTAATAAATTTTTATGAGAGCCTAATTAAACAGGCTCTTTTTTGGTGTAATTATCTCGCTTGGACTTCCATTTACACTATGATATATGGTTTTATTGTATTTTGTAGCGTAATACTTTAATAAATTTCTTTGCAAAATAGGCTCTGTTGAAGGAAAATATCTGGCTTTAAACCAGCCGTTGTTGGTAATGGCAAACATAACATCAAATTTTCCCTCATAAAGCTCGTCACGAGTCGCTTCATAACATATCGCATTACGTATCTTAACTCCGTCTATCTCGTAATCACTTAACGTTTTTGCTGTTTGAAAATCTTGCGCACCGTCAAAAAACATCTTGTTTATTATCTCTTTTATGAAATTTGGAAGCGGAATTTCCTCTCCAAAAGGCACTAAGATTAGCTTGTCAAAGCGTTTCATTTCGCCTTTATCAAAGAAAAAGGCGGAGTTATAAATTTGCTTGTTCTCATAGGCTAAACCGCCTGCAATGATTGCGATTTGTTGTGATTTTTCTTTTAGTTCTGTTTGTAAATTTGATTCATGTGTTATAAATGTAGGAAAGGCACTTTCTGGCATTAATATAGCTCGTTTGCCATTGTTGATAGCATCATCTATCACGGCCAAATTTTCATTTATAAAACTATTTTTTAGCTCTTTATCCCATCTTTGTCTTTGTAAAATATCTGAATTTGTCAGCTGTAGTTCAAATGGCAAAATTTTGACATCTTTGCTATCAAACTGCAAGGCGCAAACAAGACAGATAAAAACCGCTATAAATTTATAAATTTTAGAAAAATATGCTAAAGATATCGCAGCCAAAAACATAAAAGCAAGACCTCTTGCGCTTGGGTCAAATGCGCCCAATACAAGTGTTGCTTCAAGATTAAACCAATTAAATCCAAACGGATGAATATAGCTAAAAACAAAAAGTACCACGGCTCTTAGTGTGATAAAACTTGGAAAGCTTGCCGCCCAAAAAATAAACCCGTAAATAGTAGCGATAGATAAAATCACAATTGGGATTAACCAACCTAAGTCGTAATAAATAAAGCTAAAACTTATCCAGTAAAACCACAAAATTCCACTAAAAAATCCAGCCGCAAAAAAACCAGCTCTAGTTGAAGTGATCACGGTATATATCCCTGCAAGCGTTAGAAATGGTGACATAAGATCAAACAAAGAGTTGTTAAAAGGTGCTAAAAAAATAAAGTTTGCCAGTAAAAATGCGCCGACAAAGGCTTTTATTATAATTTTAGTGCTAAAATATCTACTTAAAAAATTTAAAACTAAGGAAACCCATGCAAAACGGAGATTTTTTTGCTTCATTACTACCTCTAATCGTGCTTTTTGCGATTTTTTACTTTTTGGTTATAAGACCACAACAAAAACAGCAAAAGCAACATGCTCAGATGATAAAAGCTTTGGAAAAAGGCGATAAAATCATCACTAGCGGCGGACTTATTTGTGAAGTGGTTAAACCGGAAGACGATTTTATCAAAGTAAAGCTTAACGATGACGTAATCGTTCGTCTTTCACGCGAGTTTGTGGCTAAAAAGATCGAAGCCTAAAACATGCGTAGTACAAAGGTAACTTATAGGCTGATTATTCTTATAATCGCCTTGGTGTTTGGTATCGTTTTTTCGATGCCTTCTTTTTTGCAAACTCAAGGCGGATCTAAAATTTCACTAGGTCTTGACTTGCAAGGCGGTTTACACATGCTTCTTGGTGTTGAAACACACGAGGCTATAAATTCCAAGATAAAATCTATCGCAGGAAGCATAAACTACTATGCAAAAAAAGAGGATGTTTTAATCGATAAATTTAAAATCAGACAAGATAGCGTAGAATTTACCCTACTTGATAGCGATGAGGCACCTAAAATAGATGCTGCGCTAAAAGAGATAGTAGGCTTAGAAATTCAAAAAGATGGCTTGAAATACACAATAATGCTAACCCAAGAGGAGCGTGCTGCTACGGTAGAATACGCTATCGCTCAAGCTGTTGAGACGATACGCAACAGACTAGACCAATTTGGTTTGGCAGAACCTACCGTTGCAAGACAGGGTGAGGATAAAATTTTAGTCGAACTTCCCGGTATCAAAACTCAAGAAGATGAGCAACGTGCTCGCGATCTTATCGCAAAAGCAGCGCATTTGCAGCTTATGGCGGTAGACGATAAACGTCAAGATCAAGCAAACACTATGAGTGCGGCACAAGCTGAAAGTTACGGCGATATTATATATCCAGACGCTAAAAACGAACAGTTTAAATACGTGGTTAAAAACATCCCTGTTCTTGATGGCTCCATGCTAACAGATGCGAAAGTTGCTTTCTCTCAACAAAACAATCAACCTATAATAAATTTCTCTCTTAATTCCGAAGGAGCTAGAATTTTTGGTGATTTTACCGGAGCAAATGTTGGAAAACGTCTAGCTATAGTGCTTGACGGTAAGGTTTATTCAGCCCCCGTGATCAATGAAAGGATAGGCGGCGGAAGCGGTCAGATAAGTGGCGGCTTTAGTGTAGAAGAGGCCCATGACGTGGCTATCGCGCTTAGAAGCGGCGCTTTGCTTGCTCCCGTTAAAGTACTTGAAAAACGTAGTGTAGGACCATCTTTGGGAGCTGAAAGTATACAAAAAAGCATGACAGCACTTGCAGGAGCCGCTATGTTTATAGTTGTTTTTATGATGATTTACTACGGAATGTCGGGCGTGTTTGCAAATATCGCTTTGGTGGCAAATATCATAATCCTAGTTGCCGTAATGGCGCTTTTTGGAGCAACTCTAACACTACCTGGTATGGCCGGTATCGTTCTTACTATCGGTATGGCTGTTGACGCTAATGTTATCATAAATGAGCGTATAAGAGAGTTCTTAAGAGAGGGAGCAAACCTTAAAACAAGCGTGAAAAAGGGCTATGAAAATGCTATGAGCGCTATTGTGGACGCAAATATCACGACACTAATTACAGTTATAGCCTTATACGCATACGGCACGGGACCGGTTAAAGGCTTTGCGGTAACAATGAGTATCGGTATCTTAATATCTATGCTTACTGCGATACTTGGAACACACGGATTTTTTGATCTATTTATAGATAAGATAGAACGAAGTGGTAACACAAGGCTGTGGTTTGGCTACAGAAGAGATAAATAAATTTAAGGGTTAATAATGCAAATTTTTACAAAGGCTAGAGTCTATGACTTTATGAAGCTTAAAATTCCTTCAGTCATCATCTCTGCTATACTATTTTTCGGCTCTATTTTCTTGCTTGCAACCAAGGGACTAAACTACGGCATAGACTTTTCAGGAGGCACGCTTATACAGTTAAGATATGATGAAAAAGCACCTCTTGATAAGATAAGAGATGCGTTTAGTGCAAACGAAATGTTAAAAAATGCTTCTGTAACGGAATTTGGTAGCGATCGCGAAGTGGTTGTTCGTTTTTCGGGTTCAAGTTCAGATATAGGCACTGATATCGGCGCTGTAGCAAAAGAGCTTTTGAAAGATACAGGCAACGTTGAGATAAGACGTGTTGATATAGTTGGACCAAAGGTTGGTGGAGAGCTTAGAGAAAAGGCACTTATGGCGATACTTATCTCATTTGGAGCGGTGCTTATATATATAGCACTTCGCTTTGAGTGGAGATTTGCACTTGCTGCTGTTATATCTGAAATTCACGACGTTGTTATCACGCTTGGTGCTATTTCTCTTTTTGCTATAGATGTAAATTTAGATACTTTAGCTGCCGTGCTAACGGTGCTTGGATACTCATTAAATGATACTATTATTATATTTGACCGTATAAGAGAGAGTATAACTACAAGCAAGCGAAACGATATAAACGGTATCATAAATGAGTCTGTTTCGGCTACACTATCAAGGACGATATTAACGTCAGGTTCGACATTTATAGTTGTATTTATACTATATATGTTTGGCGGAGATATGATAAATGGTTTTTCATTTATACTTATGGTTGGTGTTTTGATAGGAACATTTAGCTCGGTTTATACAGCATCTCCGTTTCTTGTATGGCTTAAATTTAGCGTGGATGAGTATAGGGCTAAGCTTGGAGAAAAAGCGAAGCTTAAAAAAGAGAGAGAGCGTGAGCGCGCTATGTATGAAAAGGGTGTAGTATAAGGAGTTAATATGAACTGGGGAAAGGTTGTATATATATTTTTCGCTCTTATGAGCTTAACTACTGCAGCTGAGTTTTTGTATGATAAAAATGAAATAGCGCTTTTTATTGCAGCTAGTATAAATCTTGTTTCAACATTACTTAAAATCGGTGTTAAAAACATATTTTCTGCGGAGCTTTTTGCTAGTTCGCTTGTTGCGGACTTGCACCTTATACCGGCATTTGTGGTACTTCAGGTTAATGCCAATATGACACTTTGCTACTCGCTTGTTATAGGAGCAGTTATCGCAAACGTCTTTTCATTAGCACTTGTTTTGATCGAGTCTGCAAAAACTCAAGAAGAATTTTAGGAGATATTAAATGGCTGAAAATTTAAAATACAATGCTTTGGATATAGAGAAAAAATGGCAAGAAATTTGGGCTAAAAATGGGGAATTTGAACCAAAAGACGACTATAGCCTGCCTAAAAAATATATCCTAAGCATGTTTCCGTATCCTAGCGGTCGTATACATATGGGTCACGTTAGAAACTACTCCATAGGCGATGCTCTTGCTAGATATTACCGCACGCAAGGCTTTAACGTGCTTCATCCGATAGGCTTTGATAGCTTTGGTATGCCGGCTGAAAATGCAGCTATAAAAAATAAAATTCATCCTAGAATTTGGACTTATGAAAATATAGACTATATGACTAAAGAGCTTCGTACTTTAGGACTGTCTTTTTCTAAAAGACGTGAGCTTGCGACTTCGGATCCTATCTATACAAAATGGGAGCAAAGCTTTTTTATAAAGATGTTTAAAGAGGGATTGGTTTATCGTAAGAGCGCCATAGTAAACTGGTGTGAGCACGATCAAACCGTTCTGGCTAATGAACAGGTAGAAGAGGGATGTTGCTGGAGATGTGGCAATGAGGTTGTCCAAAGAGAGCTTCCTGGGTATTATTTTAAGATAACGCAGTATGCAGATGAGTTATTAAACGACCTTAAAACGCTTGAGGGCAAGTGGCCAAGTCAAGTTTTAACCATGCAGGAAAATTGGATAGGTAAAAGCTTTGGTCTTGAATTTAAATTTTATCTTGATGATGATTCAAAGAAAATTTTAGGCGATAAATTTGATGGTTTTGAGGTATTTACAACTCGTCCTGATACGATTTACGGTGTTACATATACGGCTTTAGCTCCAGAGCATGCTATTGTTAAAGCGCTTTTAGACGGCAACACTCTTGATGAAGATAAAAAGTCAAAAATAAAATCAATCCTTAACCAAAGCCCAAGAGAGCGCCAAGCTAGCGAGAAAGACGGTGTATTCTTGGGAATTTATGTAACCCATCCGCTTACTAATGAAAAAATTCCTGTATGGGTTGCAAATTTCATCCTAGCCGACTATGGTAGCGGTGCTATCATGTCTGTTCCTGCACACGATCAGCGTGACTTTGACTTTGCAAGTGCATTTGATTTACCGATAGTTTCTGTTATTAAGACAGAGGAAAATAATGGCGAGATAATGCGTCCAAAAGCCACCGGCGACTACGGTGTTTCTATAAATTCTCCACTTATAAACGGACTTAGTAGCGAAGAAGCCAAAATGGCTATGATAGAAAAATTTGAAGAGCTAAAGCTTGGAAAAAGAGTGGTAAATTTTAAACTTAGGGATTGGGGAATTTCTCGCCAAAGATACTGGGGTGCTCCGATACCGATAGTGCATTGTCCAAAATGTGGCGTTGTGGCTGAAGATGAGAAAAATTTACCGGTTGCTCTACCTGATGATGTTGAGATAACAGGAGAGGGAAATCCGCTCGATAAACATCCGACATGGAAACATACGAAGTGTCCAAAATGCGGTTGTGATTCCATAAGAGAGACGGATACTATGGATACTTTTGTGCAAAGCAGTTGGTATTTTGCTAGATACGCTAGTGATGAGCGCACATGGAACGACACAGCACTTGATAAAAAAGGCGTTGATTATTGGATGAATGTCGATCAATACATCGGCGGTATCGAGCATGCCATACTTCACCTGCTTTATGCGAGATTTTTCCAAAAAGTTCTTCGCGATCTTGGCTATATGAGAGATGACGAGCCATTTAAAAATTTGCTTACTCAAGGAATGGTCTTAAAAGACGGCAAAAAAATGAGTAAGAGCAAAGGCAATGTTGTAGATCCCGATGATATCATAAACAAATATGGAGCCGATACGGCAAGGCTATTTATATTATTTGCCGCTCCTCCTCAAAAAGAGCTTGAATGGAACGACAGTGCAGTAGAGGGCGCTTATAGGTTTTTAAACCGTCTTTGGGATAGGGCTCAAAGCATCAAGCCGTGCGATAAAATTCCAGCCATAGAGCATGCAGGTCTAAACAAAGAGGAAAAATACGCACGTCTAAAGGTCTATGAGGCACTTGCTAAATCCCGTGATGTATTTACTCAAAGCTTTACGTTTAACACTTTGATAGCTGCTTGCATGGAGGCATTGAACGCCATAAACGCTCAAGATAACGATGAGGTAAGCGCAGAGGGATTTTTCATCATCTTAAATTTACTTGAGCCTATCGTACCACACATCGCATGTGAGCTTAGCGATAAGCTTTTTGGTAGAAAGAATTTTGGCGAGATAGAAATTTTAGACGAGGTTTTTGTAAAAGACACGATAAAGTTAGCCGTTACGATAAATGGTAAAAAAAGAGCCGAATTTGAGATGAGCGCTAATTCTAGTGAGAGTGAAGTATTAAAAGAAGCAAAAGAACAAACGGCAAAATGGCTTGAAGGCAAAGAGATTATAAAAGAAATTTATGTCAAAGGCAAACTTGTAAATTTGGTTATCAAAGGATAAAATTTGAAGTTTTTTATTAGTGTTTTTATGGCTTTGATGCTTGCTGGATGTGGGTATAAACCTGTGTCTAAAATTACCAAAGAAATGACCGGTGAGAGTGTTTATGTTGATGTTATCATTAGCAAAACCGAGCCAAAAAATAGCGTTTGGGTAAAAGACGCTGTAAAAGAGGGCGTCGTTTCACGTCTTAACAAAACACTAAGTGATGATCAAAATGCCGATATGTCAATAATTATATCAGTAGGCTCATTGTCGTATCAGGCCGCTGTTTATGATCAATACGGATACATTACTTCATATAGGGCTATTTTAAATTTAAATTTTAAAACAAGGCTTAAGGATGGAAGTGTTGTAAATATTACCACAAGCGGAGAGCATGACTTTAGTATCGCAAGGCGTTTGCAAAATACCAGATATGCAGATAGTGTCATAAGTGATACCGAAAGATATGAAGCGATAAAAGAGGCTTCAAAAGAAGCATTTGATGAGTACATAGCAAATTTAGCACTAAAAGGATATCAAAATGGCAGCCGTAACCGTTAGCCAAATAGTAAAAGAGGCGTTAACAGAGATCAAAAACCGCCATTTAATGCTAACACCGGAAAATTACACCGACGTATTTAATGAAATTTCAAAAAAATACGGCTTTAGTACTGAAGAAAGTAGAAAAATAGAAAAATACATCTCAAGGCTCGGAGGAGAGTATAAAAATCAAGCACTATCGCTTAACATAAAAACAGTAGATGAGTTTGTGGCGTTTATGACGGCAAGACTAGGTAGGAGCACGAGTGCTACTAAGTCTAATGAAGATGATGTAAAGACAAACCAGTCATTAAATGCTTTTGCTAGAAGAATTCTTCAGGCTGTTTCTATCCTGCATAATAAAGATGCAAAAGCTTTGGCAGAGCAGGGTATGCAACTTTTAGCCAAGAAGTATGATCCGCAAACACTAGATACGATGAGAGAAAGGTGGTTTGACTTTGTTAGCTCATACAATGACGAATACCTAGACTTTTTAAAACACTATGGAGTTAAAAGCTTTGATGATTTACAGGAGATGAGTAAGGAACTTGAAAATTTCCTAACTGTTAAAAATGAAAATTCCGGTATCGCGGCCATAACGGAACTTTTTATAAAGATGCTAGAGCCTTCGATAACGACCGAGCTTGGCGATAAGCTTGATGAGTTGACAGGCATTATAAAGAAAAATCCACTAGGACTTAGTGAGCAAGATCTACAAGACAAGATAAGCTCTTTTGTTGATCTTAGGATAGAAAAAGATAGAGCAGAGATAAAAGAAAAGGTAGGCTCGTTAAATGTCGTGCTTGGAACTATCGGGGATAAAATTTCAGACATAGCCGCAAGTTCTAAAACCAGCTCTTTAAAGATGCAAGACATTCAAAACAACCTAAAAGATGTCACTTTAAACAGAACGGGCATCGAGCAGATAAGAACGATACTTTTAAACGTTGCTAGCGCTTTAGAGATAGAAAGTCGAGAATTTGGCAATGAGATGAACAAAAAACAACAAACCATCTCGGAGCTAAAAGAGCGTGTAAGCTCGCTTGAAAAAGAACTTGAAGCGGCAAAATTAGAAAGCAAAGAGGACTTTTTAACCAAAGTCGCCACAAAACGCGCACTAATGAGCGAACTTCAAAAGATAGAGGACGCTTATAAGAGATACGGTATCGACTACTCGCTTTGCTTTGTTGATATTGATTTCTTTAAAAAGATCAACGACGGATATGGGCATGATGCCGGAGATGTTATACTTTCAGCCGTTGCGCAACTTCTTAAAAAACATGTTAGAAAAATAGACTTTATCGGTAGATACGGTGGAGAGGAATTTATCGTCTTACTTCCAAATACAAATTTAAACGATGCTGTAAAATTTGCCGACAAGGTAAGAAGCGTGATAGAGGGTTTTAAATTTATATATAAAGACGACCGTATCAAGGTTACTATAAGTGCAGGAGTCGCAACAAGAAGTGCTAACATAAATGAAACCTTAACTCTTGAGAGTGCCGACAAGATGCTTTATAGCTCAAAACAAAACGGTCGCAACCAAGTAATGCCAAAGATTATAGAGTAAAATTTGCAAAATTTAAAAAATTTACTAAACGGCAAACCACTTTTTTATAAAGAGATGGATTATGAACGTATGCCGTGTGCATGGAAGAAGATATGTTCGGACATAAAGCCATTTAAGATCGTGCATGTCATAGGAACAAACGGGAAAGGTAGCACGGGTAGGTTTTTGGCTCAAATTTTGCATTTAAATGGAAAGAGTGTGGGGCACTATACAAGTCCGCATATTTTTGAGTTTAATGAGAGATTTTGGCTAAACGGCAAAGTTGCAAGTGATGAAATTTTACAAAAAGCTCACGAGAGACTGCTTGAAATTTTACCTCAGGAATTTGTCTTTAAGACAAGCTATTTTGAGTATGCTACTCTACTTGCTGCGGTGCTTTTTGAAGAGTGTGAGTATTTTATCTGTGAAGCAGGTATAGGCGGAGAGTTTGATGCGACAAACGTCTTTAATAAAAGGCTTAGCCTGTTTACTCCTATCGGTTTTGATCATGTTGGGGTTTTGGGCTCAAGCATAGAAGAGATAGCAAGGACTAAATTTAATGCCATAAGCAAGAGTGGCGAAGCGATAATGAACGACACAATGCAGCCTATATGTGCCAAAATAGCCAACGATATAGCAGCAGAAAAAGATGCTAAGCTTAGTTATGCAAATGAAATTTTAGACAAAAACGACTATGAAAATTTAAAAGCCTATGAAAAGAAATTTGCGTTACCTGAGTTTTTGTATTCGAATTTAAATTTAGCCGCAGCAGCTGCCAAAAAAATACTAGGCAAGCTTGATATTTCAAATTTAAAAGCACTCGATCTTAGCGGAAGATGTGAACAAATCGCACCAAATGTATTTATAGACGTCGGACATAATGAACTTGGCGCACAAGCCATAGCAAGAAAATTTAAGGATGAGAAATTAGTTCTTATCTATAACTCGTTTTTTGATAAAGACTACCGTGCGGTTTTAAAGGCACTAAAACCTATCATAAAACGTGTTGAGGTTTTTGAGTATCCAAGTGACGGTAGAGAGCTTGCAACAAACGAAATAAAGCATACTTTAGACGAGCTTGGCTTTGAGTGGAAAGAATTTGGCGGTGTAAAATTTGATCAAGGCGAGAAGTATTTGGCATTTGGTTCGTTTTATTTGGTAGAGGCATTTTTAAGAGAGTTTTATGCAAGCAAAGGTTTATGAGTATCTTTCAAAAAATAGTTGCGAAATTTTAATTTGCGAAGATGATAAAGAGGCGAATTTATGTGCCGATGCGGCGGAATTTGCAGGATACAAGTCGTTTAAGCTTCCTGATTTTCGTGCTCGCTTCGGAGATGATCTTCGTAGTTTTAGTCAAGAGCTTTTTGAAATTTCTACCATTCTTAGCAAGTATTATAAATTTGATGGCAAAAAGATTATTATAAGTCCAGTATGCACGCTTTTAAACCCGCTTCCTGCAAAAAAACACTTGCAAAGCAAAAGTATAAATTTTGCCGATAAGGTAAATTTAAACGAGCTTGCGGATGATCTTATGCGTCTTGGATACGAGGCAGTAGATATCGTCGAGAGTGTCGGTGAGTTTAGTGTCAGAGGCGATATTATTGATATTTTTGCGATAGGCTCGGATGAACCGGTTAGAATTTTACTTTTTGACGATGAGGTTGAGAGTATAAGAAATTACTCTCCGTCAACGCAAATCAGCCATAAAATAGAGCTTGAGAGCGTTGAGATAACTCCTTTTATTGCAAATTTAAGCAAAGATGAATTTGAAAACGTAAATGAGAAGATCGGCTCTTTAAATACGGATGCTTTGCTTGGTGATATAAATTCACTTGGGTTTTGGGTGATAGATGACTTTGTCGATTATCTAACAAATTTTAGCTGCAAGCTTGTAAAAGAGATAAATTTTGATGATTTCGAGCGTGATTTAAAGACGCTTAAAAGCATTGAAATTTTGCCAGAAGCAAAGGTTTATAAAGATCTATCCGTAACGCCAAACAAGGACTTTTTTGAACTAAATCAAAATAAAAAGATCACCGTTTTAGCAAGAAACGAAGGGCTTTTTAATACATACGACTTAAGAGAATTTAAAAATTTAGAATTTATAAACTCACCGCTTGTTGTAAATTTAACCTCAAGCGAACATATCGTAATTTCGCTAAATAAATTTGAGAAAAAATCACGCGTAAAACGTGCAAGTTTAGTCGTTGATGAGCTAAAGATAAATGACTACGTCGTGCACGAGGACTACGGTATCGGTAAATTTTTAGGACTTGAGAAAGTTACCGTTTTGGGTGCGACAAAAGAGTTTGTTGTTATTGCTTACCAAAATGACGATAAACTACTTTTGCCGGTAGAGCACTTAAATATGATCGATCGATATATAGCACAAAGTGGTTCGGCGGCAGTGCTTGATAGGCTTGGCAAGGCAAGTTTTGCAAAAATAAAAGAAAAAGTTAGAGAAAAACTCTTTGTTATCGCTTCAAAAATCATAGCAATGGCAGCACAACGTGAGCTAGTAAACGGTGAAGTGATAGATAAAAACGATCTTGAGTATCTAAAATTTAGCCAAAAGGCAAATTTTGAATACACAAAAGACCAAACAAGAGCTGTTGAGGAAATTTTAAGCGATCTGAAAAGCGGTCGCGTGATGGACCGTTTGCTAAGCGGCGATGTTGGTTTTGGCAAAACAGAAGTTGCTATGAATGCGATATTTGCTTGTGTTAAGTCTGGCTTTCAGTCGTTATTTTTTGTTCCCACGACGCTACTTAGTTCGCAGCACTATAAAAACTTAAAAGAACGTTTTGATGGATTTGATATTAAAATTTTTAGGCTTGATAGATTTACAAGCGCCAAAGAAAAGGCTGTTATAACAAAGGCGCTTAATGACGGCGAACCTTGCGTTTGTGTAGGAACCCATGCCTTACTTAGCGTAAAAGCTTCTAAAATGGGTCTTATCGTTGTTGATGAAGAGCATAAATTTGGCGTAAAGCAAAAAGAAAAACTAAAAGAAATTTCAGCCACTTCGCACATCTTAAGCATGAGTGCGACGCCGATCCCAAGAAGTTTAAACATGGCTTTAAGTCAGATCAAGTCCTACTCTGTTTTACAAACTCCGCCCAGCTCAAGACTTGATGTTAGAACAAACGTTAGAGAGTGGGACGAAAAGGTTATAAAAGAGGCTATCATGCGAGAATTAAGGCGTGGCGGACAGGTCTTTTATATACATAATCACATTGCTGACATGGAGCAAACCAAAAAGAATTTGCTTAAAATTTTACCGAAATTACGAATTCTCGTCCTTCACTCAAAGATAAGCGCCCAGGTCACGGAAGATGAGATGATTAAATTTGAAGATGGCGAATACGACTTGCTTCTTTGCACAAGTATAGTAGAAAGCGGGATTCATTTGCCAAACGCAAATACAATAATCGTCGAAAATGCAAATAAATTCGGCATGGCAGACTTACATCAGCTTAGAGGTCGTGTTGGTAGAGGCGATAAACAGGCTTACTGTTATTTTTTAGTTGAAGACAAGCAAGCACTTTCAAAAGATGCACTAAAAAGGCTTGTAGCGCTTGAAAGTAACTCATTTTTAGGCTCCGGAAGCGTTCTTGCGTATCACGATCTTGAGATTAGAGGTGGTGGAAATATCATGGGCGAGGCGCAAAGCGGCCATATTGAAGCGATAGGGTATTCGCTCTATTTAAAAATGCTTGAAGATGAGATAAATTTACTTCTAAACAAACAAAGCGTGAAGTTAAATAAAATCGACTTAAAACTTAGCATAAACGCCTTTTTAAACCAAGATTTTATCAGAGAGGATCGTTTGCGTCTTGAAATTTATAGAAGACTTAGCAAATGTGATGAGGTGAATGCTGTTCATGAGATAGCAAGTGAGCTTGAAGATAGATTTGGCAAGATAGATGTTTATACGGCTCAATTTTTACAGCTTATAATCATAAAAATTTTAGCATTAAAATGCGGTTTTAAATCGATCTCAAATGCTGATCAAAATATTGTTTTAACAAAAGAAAATGATGAAAAAGTAAGACTTAAGTCAAGAAGCAAAGACGACGACGATATAGTTGAGGAAATTTTAAGCTATTTAAGAAAGGAAATGAGGTTAAATGATTAATTGGGAAAATGTCCTAGCAGCGGTTTTTAGAGAACGCAAAAACGAGCTTGTAGCGGTTAGCGATATTGATTTTGTAGATATAAATTCACTCCTTGGCATAGAAACACAAAAAGAACAACTGCTTGAAAATACTCAAAAATTTATAGACTCAAAAGAGGCAAATCACGTCTTGCTTTGGGGCGAGCGTGGATGCGGTAAGAGTAGTTTAGTAAAGGCTGTCTTTACTAAATTTTATACAAAAGGGCTTAGGGTTATTGAGATAGGCTGTGATGACCTGCGATTTTTGCCTGAAATCATAGATGAGATTAGAAAAAGCGAGTTTAAATTTATCATCTTTTGCGATGATATGAGCTTTGAAGATGGTAGTAAAGAGTATAAATTTTTAAAGCCGATCATGGAAGGTTCTATACAAAAACCACCTAAAAACGTCCTGATATACGCTACTTCAAACCGAAGACATCTTTTAAGCGAGTATAAAAGCGATAATGTTTCAACTCTTGTTAGTCAAGACGAAATTCACTACTCGGATGCAACTCAGGAGAAAATTTCTCTTTCTGATAGATTTGGTCTTTGGATAAGTTTTTATCAAGGTAGCTTTAACGACTACCTAAAGATAGTTGATTTTTATTTTAAGGATTATACCGGAGATAAAGAGAAGCTTCACGAGCTTGCTAAAAACTATGCAACTTTGCGTGCAAGTCGTAGCGGACGCACGGCAAAGCAGTTTTATATAGCTTTTAAGGATAGCTTTAAATGACATCTACTAAGCTTTTTTTGACGCTTTTAAATTCCAAAACAAGAGATGATTTTAACGAGTTAAGATGGCCACAGGAGGGCACTTTTGAAGTTGTTATCGGTGCGATACTCGTTCAAAATACCGCATGGAAAAATGTAGAAAAAGCTCTTTTAAATTTAAAAACTGCAAACAAGCTAAGCCTTGATGCGGTGTTGTCATTATCTGTGCAAGAACTTGCTATGCTTATAAAGCCTAGCGGATTTTACAACACAAAGGCAAAGAGGCTAAATGGACTTTGCACTGCAATAAAGAGTGAATTTGAAAATTTTGAAAATTTTAAAGAGAGTGTTGATAGGGAGTGGCTACTTGGCGTAAAAGGCGTTGGCGCCGAGACGTGCGATGCGATACTAGCTTATGCTTGTAATAGACCATATATGGTAGTTGATGCGTATGCTCTTAGAATTTTAACTCATTTAGGATATGAATTTGAAAGCTATGATGAGGCTTCCGAGTGGTTGAGCGCGCTTGAATACGATAAAATTTATAAAATTTTAGGCGATAAATACGACGAAGTTGAAATTTTAAAGCTATACCATGGACTCATACTTGAGTTTTGCAAGGAAAATTTCAAAGGCAAAAATTTGAGCGAAAGCGGAGAATTGGTACTAAAAAATACAAAAATTTGATAAAGTTACTTTAAATTTACATTTCATGGAGTAAAATACTCCTATTACTTTTAAAGGAGACCTAAATGATATATGAAAATATCACACAAACTATCGGCAAAACCCCGGTAGTTAAACTAAAATCAGGCGAAAATGAAGCTGAAATTTATGCTAAGCTTGAATTTTTTAATCCAGGAAGTTCTGTTAAAGACAGAATCGCTTTTAACATGATACAAAAAATGCTACAAAACGGTAAGCTAAAAGACGGCGATACTATAGTTGAGCCTACAAGCGGCAATACCGGAATAGGCGTAGCCATGGTAGGAAGCGCACTTGGATTTAAGGTCGTCCTTTGTATGCCTGAAAGTATGAGTATAGAGCGTCGCAAGATAGTAGCGGCGTATGGAGCAAAGCTAGAGCTAACCGAAGCAGCAAAAGGTATGAAGGGTGCTATAGCGCGTGCTACCGAGCTAGCTGCCCAGCCAAATCATGTGATGTTAAGTCAATTTGAAAACGAATTTAACCCAGAGGCTCACGAGCTAAATACTGGCGTTGAGATCATAGCCGACTTTGACTCGCTTGATGCTTTTGTTGCGGGAGTTGGCACCGGTGGAACTATAAGCGGTGTTGCTAAAAAACTAAAAGAAAAAGGCTATAACACCAAAATAGTAGCCGTAGAGCCTGAGGCTTCACCTGTATTAAGCGGCGGAAATCCTTCACCTCATAAAATTCAAGGCATTGGTGCTGGATTTGTTCCTGATACGATGAATCTTGATATTGTTGATGAAATTCAAAAAATCAGCAACGAAGATGCTATGCTTGGCGCAAGAGAAGTTGCTAAAAGCGAGGGTATACTTTTTGGTATTAGCGGTGGTGCTGCTTATGTTGCCGCAAGACGCGTGGCTAAGGCGCTTGGAAAAGGTAAAAAGGTTCTTTTTATAGCTCCGGATAATGGCGAAAGATACCTAAGCACTGAACTTTACGGTGTGTGATATGAATTTTTGGGCTGAGATAAAAGAGCTAGTAGGGGTCGTAAAAGAGAAAGACCCCTCTGTTAAAAAGTGCTGTTTTGTAGCAATACTTATAAACACTCCCGGCATTCATGCTATAGCGATACATAAATTCGCGCACTTTTTATATAAAAAAGAGCGCTTTTTCTTAGCTAGATTTATTTCACAAATTTCAAGATTTATAACCGGTATCGAGATACATCCTGGTGCTACGATAGGTCGTAGATTTTTTATAGACCATGGTATGGGTGTTGTTATAGGAGAGACTGCGCAGATTGGAGATGATGTGATGATGTATCATCAAGTTACACTTGGCGGCACGGGAAAAGAGTGTGGCAAGCGCCATCCAACGGTTGGCAATGGAGTAACCATAGCTGCAGGTGCAAAAATACTTGGAGCGATAACTATAGGAGATGGTGCAAAGATCGGTGCAAATTCGGTTGTTTTAAAAAATGTTCCTATAAACGCTACGGTTGTTGGGATCCCGGCTCGCGTGGTTAGAGTAAATGGCAATAAATACGAGCCGGAGTTTATGATTTAGGTTTATATAGAATTTTTATACTTTAAAACTTCAGAATAAATTTCATCTTTTAATCTTAGTTTTTCTTTTTTTAGTATTTCAAGCTCTTTTGCACCCAAAGAGCCTCTATCTATCTGCACATCTAGTTCTTTATGCTTCTGACAAAGTGAAGCAAAACGTGCGTTTTTTGTTTTTAACTCATTGATAAGATCCGTGTGCTCATGTAACATAAGGTCTCCTTTGTTAAAAATTTACAAATTCTAACAAAAGAGAGTAAATGTTTGACTATGAACGATAATCAGCGTTTATACTAACATATGTATGACCCAAGTCACATCCGTATGCGCTAAAATTTGCTTCTCCCACACCAAGATCGCAGCTTATTTTGTAGTTTGGTTTTTGCATTATCGCGTGAGCATCGGCTTCGCGAGCCTTGTCAAGTTCTTTGTGATTTTTATCATAAAGCAACACATCGTCGTAAAAGATTACAAGCTTGTCTTCATCACACTCTACATTACTAGCGCCGATAGTTGAGGCTATGCGTCCCCAGTTTGGATCTTCTCCAAATATCGCCGTCTTTACTAGAAGCGAATTTGAAAGAGCTTTTGCTGCGCGCTGAGCCTCTTCTAAATTTTTTGCGCCTTTTACTTCAAATTCTACTACTTTTGTTGAACCTTCGCCGTCTTTAACTAGCATAAGAGAAAGCTCTTTTGTAAGTAGATTTAAAACTTCTTTGAAAGCATTTTTATTATAAGAGTTTGATTTGCGTGAGCTTAAAAGCATGACGGTGTCATTTGTTGAGGTATCGCCATCCACGCTTACACAGTTAAAGCTTTGTTTTACTGCACCATCTAAAAGTTCATCCATATCTTCTTTTGGTATGTTTGCGTCGGTTAAGATAAAGCAAAGCATGGTTGCAAATGCCGGATTTATCATACCTGCACCCTTGCATATCGCAGCTATTTTAAATTTAGAACCGTCCTTAAGCTCTACTTCATAAGCAAGCTCTTTTTTAAAGCTATCTGTTGTCATTATCGCGTTTACGGTTGCGTTGCTGTCGCGAGAATTTAGCTCAAATTTATCAAACGATGCTGAGATTTTATCGATATTTAGCCTATATCCTATGACGCCGGTTGAGCTCATGATCGGATTTACAAGGTTTAAATTTAATGTCTCTTTTAGTCTTGTAAAAAGAGTATCTATATCATTAACTCCAGCTTCTCCGGTCATTGCATTTGCGTTTTTAGAATTTAGCAAGATGAAATTTGTTTTAAAATTTTTAGGGTATTTTAAAAAATGCCTTATAGGAGCGGCTCTAAATTTATTACTTGTAAAATTTGCACTAACATCTACGACTTCGTCGCTTCTTATGAAGCCTAGATCGTTTGCATCTTTTTTAAAACCTGACTTTACTCCTCCAAAATAAAATCCATCAACATTCTCAAGCCCGTTTTGTAGAGCAGTTATTTTAAACATATTTAAATTCCTCTGGTTTGTGTTTGCTTTTTATCACGCGTTTTGTAAGACGTATACCGTCAACCGTTCCGATAACTAGAAGTTTTGTCCCAGTGCCTATGAGAGTATCGCCGTTTGGCATCGGTATGAATTTGTTATTCATGTCGCGGATACCTACCACGTCGGCGTTTGTGATATTACGCAGATGCGTCTCTTTTAACCTTTTAAATCTAACCCACGAGTAGTCAGGCACTAAAATTTCCTCTATATCGATCGGTGAGTCTTTTTTGTATAAAAACTGCTCTAACATGTTTTCCATATCAGGACGTACACTCATGGCGCTTAGTCTTTGTGCTACTAGACGAGATGGGCTAACAACGCTATTTGCTCCTAGTTTTTTAAGGCGTTCGGTATCATCTTCGTTGTCAGAGTTGGTCATTACGAAAAATGGTCTTTTTCTACCGATCTCTTTTTCATAAAGTCTAACCGAAGCGATTAGTGCGATATTATCAGCGATGTTTGGGCTTAGAGTTATTAGTCCCTTTGCGCTTGAGAGGTGAGTTTTT
Organism: Campylobacter sp. RM9328; assembly: GCF_012978615.1. Classification (NCBI taxonomy): domain Bacteria; kingdom Pseudomonadati; phylum Campylobacterota; class Epsilonproteobacteria; order Campylobacterales; family Campylobacteraceae; genus Campylobacter; species Campylobacter sp. RM9328. The sequence goes on from NZ_LIWF01000006.1 coordinate 79,168, forward strand.
AAAAATGCTGTTTGGGTATGTGGCTGAGCTTTGATAAAGTAGGGGTATTTATGTTCTTCTGCAAGTTCGGCTAGATCATCCCTATTATCCACTACTACAAAAGGTATATGGTTTTCTCTAAATTGTGCACTAAGCTCTATGGTGTATATGTTATGATAGCAGATTATAAAGTGATTTTTTAGTCTCGCGATCTTATAAAGCATGTTTCTTTCCTTTAAAATACCGATTAATAGACCTTTTTTTAAAACCTCCACCAAGATACCGATAGAAAACGTAAAAACAACAAAACCAAGCAATATAAAGGTGATGGTAAAAAGTCGTCCTTTTGTCGATATAGGTGCGACTTCGGTAAAACCGACCGTGGTAAATGTCATACCTGCTTGATATATGCCGTCTATTAATGAAAAGTTATCGATAAATACATATCCGAGCGAACCTACCGTCATCATTAAAACGACGCAGATAAGCGGAAGTCTGAAGGGCTTTAGTTGTTCGTATAGTTCGGTGTTGAGGTTTATTTCCGGCTTTGTTGAGCTAGACCAGTTGAGGAATTTTTTAAGCCTTGTTATAAAAGACATAAATTCCTCTCATTTTACATACTAGTTTGATTGCTTTTTCATTGTTCTAAGAGTTGAAGCAGCAACTTTGATTTTTCTAGTGGTGCCATCTTCTAAAGTAACGTGAATCGTTCTTAGGTTTGGCATAAATCTTCTTTTAGTCTTATTGTTGGCGTGGCTTACGTTGTTTCCAATCATAGGACCTTTACCTGTTATGGCACATCTTCTTGACATTTTTTTTCCTTATAAACAAAAATTTCTGCTGATTGTATCTAAAATAAACAAAAGGAATGCTTAAAGATACAAGATACTTTTCGTATTGATTTTTAAAAAAATAATAGATAAAATACGAATTAATTAAAAAAATTAAATTATTTTGGAACACAAATGCTTTTAAAAGAGCAAATTGATAAAAAAATAGAGCAAATTCTTTTACTTTCTAAAAATTTACAAGAGTGTAAAGGACTTCTTTTAAATTCTCAAATAGCTGAAGCCATTAAAATCATATCAGAAGATAAAACATTTAAAACATACTTTTTTACGCTTTTGCGCAAGGTTGATTTTGGCACAAAGGTAGACATAAATAGCAAAGATATTGTTGTTATCTCGCATTTGCTGGGACCTGATATTTTTAAGCTTATTGTGTATTCGTATTTTATATTTTTTAAAATTCCTAAAAATTGGAAAATTTTTAACACAAATGCTATAAAAATAGTCGAACTAAATGCTAAAATTTTATCTGATTGGAACAGACTTATAAGCTATTTAGAACAAAAAAATGATCGAAATTTACACCTTAGCGCATACGCTCTTTTGAGTATTGTGGTTTGTGAGATTATATTTTCTGATCTATCTCATAATTTTGAATACGTAGTAAGAAATTCAGATGTTAGTTATGATAGAATTTTAAAAAATTTATATGGCACAAGCTTATTTGACTTGGTTTGCAAAACGGCTGGTTTTGAGCTTGAAAACTTAAATGAAGAGTATAAAAAGCTTAGCGATTATTTAAGAATTTTGCTTATTTATGAGTTTTGCAGGCCTGAATTTTCAGATATGGGTTTTGATATGATCTTAAATTTAGATATTGATGTGACAGGCGAGATGTTGGTTAATTTTAAAAAGGCATTGGCTCATGAAAATAACCTTTAACTCATCATTTGCAGTTATTCGTGCGTTTGGGTTTTTAGAGCTTCATACCCCGCATTATTTACTTGATGATGAGAGCGTAAAACTGGTTAGAGCCAGAGGTGTTTCACATCTTTTACTCTCTTTTAAGGATGTCGTGTTTTTTGCTCCGGCATGGCTTAACCAAGCCATAGTTAGACTAAAAGAGCTTTCAAAAGAGCTAAAAGTCGAAGTTGGAATTTGTGATTACAGTATTGCACTGCACGATATAATGATGAAAACTTCATTTAGCAAGTCTATAAATTTTTCACTTTTTGAAACCGAAGATATAGCAAGGATTTTCCTTGATAGGACGCTTGTGGACACAAAAGGTTCTGTTTTGCTTTTTGTAGAGTCACAGGAGCATAGAGAGGACTTGCAAAAAAGACTTCAAGAGCGCAACTATAAGGTCCAAATTTCTAAAAACAAAACCTTGTTTTCTAATCAAAAAAAGAGATACAAATACGCAATTACCGCAAGAACACACTTAGTTGAAAAACCGTCGCTTTTGCAAACTTTTATCAAGGATAACTCTGTTATTTATAAAACCAACGGTATTATCGACTCGTCTTTTATAGAGATTTTTAATATGGATTATCATAAAAATATGTTAAAAGTCGGGTTTAAGCTATTTATATTTTGGATAAATACGACGATAAACGTCCATGGGGCAAATTTTTTGATCCGGCTTGCCCAATACAGCGCAAAATACGGCGCAATACTTATAATATGCGGAGTAAATGAAAAAAATTTATCTCCAAATTTAGTCGAAGGGCTAAAGCAAACAAATGTGCTTTTATATAAAAATTTACAAGAATTTCTTGATGATAACGGCACGGTTTATGTACCAAAAGATGCTTTTAGCTATCAGCCAAGGCATATTTCAAAGGGTATAGTTGAAATTTTGCCTTTTATCATAGAGTGTGCGACAAATTCTGTTTCTGCACTTTTGGGGAATGAAATTTTATCAGTTCGTATGAAGGTGTCAGCTTGTGACCTTCGTGTAAATAACGACCTTTTAACCGCGTGTATAGTTTTTTACGGTGATTTTGATATGAGGCTTGTTGTTGCTTTAAAGAGGGAAAAGCTAGAGCAAATGAGTAAAATTTTTGTCGGAGTAAATGACAAATTTGACCCGATTTTAAGTGGTTATGAGAAACTTTTAAGTATAATAGCGAATAAAATTTTAGCCTTTTTTATCTCAAAAGATATGAATGTCGGTGTTAGTATGTCTAAATTTTTCATAGACGATAGGTTTTATGATGATGTTAGCAATGGCGCACTTATCGAGCTTGGCATTAAAGAAGATGATAATTTAGGCGTGTTATTTATAAGCAAATAAGGAAAAATGATAATGTATGTAGCTCCTAGTATTTTATCAGCTGACTTTGGAAGGCTTGATGAGGAGATAAAAGCTATCTGTGAAGCCGGCGCTGATCTTGTCCATGTTGATGTTATGGATGGGCATTTTGTACCAAATTTAACCATCGGACCGCTTGTTGTAAATGCTGTGGCAAAGGTGGCCACAAAACCTCTTGATATACATTTAATGGTTGAGAATAACCCGTTTTTTGTTGATCTTTTCTTGCCCTTAAAGCCTAAATTTTTAACATTTCACATAGAAGAGGAAAAGCATCCTTTAAGACTGATAGACCATATCCGTAAAAATGGCATAAGTCCAGGTATCGTCTTAAACCCGCATACTCCGGTAAATTCGATCGAACATATAGTTAGCGAAGTGGATATGGTGCTTTTAATGAGCGTAAATCCTGGTTTTGGCGGGCAAAGCTTTATGCCTGTTGTTTATGAAAAAATTCGTGCACTAAGAGAGCTAATAGAAAAGAAAAATGCAAAATGCATGATCGAGGTTGACGGCGGAGTAAATGGCTTAAATGCGCCAGATCTTGATGAGGCAGGAGCGGATATCTTAGTCGCGGGCAATTATGTATTTTCATCAAATTCATACGCGGAGGCGATCCGCGCGATAAAGCTTGAGTTTTGAAGCCAAGAAAACAACGTCTTGATAACCTCTTAAATTTACTATGCACCCATAACATGGGCTACTACGAGTTCATATCCAAATTTTCAGATATAGAAGAGTTAAGTGGATTTATGGATGTTAGAGATATTGATATGTGGTGTGCTTTGGGGCTTGATATCATAAAGACAGAACAAAATGAGATTGAGCTTTTAACGCGCTTTAGGGACATAAGCGAGCAAGAAATTTGTGTGGTAGATATAGAGACAAGCGGTGGTATAAATACCGGGCAAATAATAGAAATAGGTGCGGTAAAGATAAAAAATTCAGTCGAAATAGGGCGTTTTGAAAGCTTTGTTTCAGCGCCGTTTGTTCCTGAAAACATAACAGAGCTAACAGGCATAAGCACAGATGATTTGGTGGGTGCTCCAAGCCTTAGCTATGTTTTGGAGAAATTTAAGTTATTTTTAGGAACATCACTTTTTGTTGCTCATAATGTAAATTTTGATTATGGATTTATCTCGCAAAGCTTGGATCAAATAGGGCTAGGAATGCTTCTAAATCGCAAACTTTGCACCATAGATCTAGCTCGCAGGACGATAGCCTCTGAAAAATACGGTCTTGGCTCGTTAAAAGAGTTACTTGGCATCAACAACCTTCATCATCGTGCCTTAAATGACGCGATAGCTGCAGCTGAAATTTTAAAAATTTCACTCTCTAGACTTCCATTTAGCGTTCAAACAACAGAAGATTTGATTAAATTTAGCAAAACCGCTCCAAGCATGAAGCTAAAACCCGAACCTGTTTTGGTTTAGGGTATTAAATTTAATAAAGGCAAAAGTCCCACAAACTGCGGGACCTAACTCTCTTTTAGTAGTTTTGTTGCGATAAGATCGGCTTTTGCCTTATCCGTGTCTTTCTTTAGGGATTTGTAAATTTTATTTACATAAGCTTCTAAAACATCATGGCTATTTATTGACTTTTCGTTATCTTTTACCGTTAGTTGTTTGTATTCGCCGTCTTGTTGCAGCTCAAATGCTAGTTCGTTATCGCTTAGTTGAAGTTCTAAAAGTTCAAGCATTCGCTCTTGAAGTCTAGGCTCGTAAATAGGCGTCATAAGCTCCAGTCGACGCTCTAAATTTCTAGGCATCCAGTCGGCGCTTGAGATATAAATTTTAGGCTCAGCGTGTTTAAAGTATAGAATTCTCGCGTGCTCTAGATACTTGCCGATGATTGAACGCACACGGATATTTTCGCTTTTACCTGCTACATTTGGCCTAAGTCCACATACGCCTCTTACGATAAGATCGATCTTTACTCCTGCATTTGAGGCTTTGCTTAGCTCGTTTATGACATCGGTGTCTATAAGAGCATTCATTTTGGCGATGATCCTACCCTCTTTGCCTTTGCTTGCTTCAAATTTTATTTTTTCTATGATGCGCTCTTTTATCTGAAATGGCGACATTGAGAGGGTTTGAAGGCGGCGATTTTTATTATAGCCAGAAAGGATATGGAAAAATATCGTCGAGTCGTTGGCAAATTCATTTCTTGAAGTAAATAGACTAATATCGGTGTAAATTTTTGCAGAACTACCGTTGTAGTTGCCTGTTCCAAAATGCATGTAAAATTTAAGTTTATCTCCAACTTGTCTGATGACCTGACTAACTTTAGCATGGACTTTAAATCCTGTTATACCGTATATAACATGTGCGCCGGCGTTTTCTAACTCTTTTGCCCAGTGTAGGTTATTTTCCTCGTCAAAACGCGCCTTTAGCTCAACCATTACCGTTACTTGTTTGCCATCACTTGCAGCGTCTATTAGACTTTGGATTATAGGCGAGTTTTTATCGACCCTATAAAGCGTCATGCGTATTGAAATAACCTTTGGATCTTTGCTCGCCTCTTTTACAAACTGCACAACCGGATCAAAGCTCTCATAAGGGTGCATTAACATAATGTCTTCTTTATCGATAGCTTCAAAGATATTAATATTTTCTCCAAATGGCGGGAGAGTTTTTGGCGTATAAAGAGGATTTGCAAGATGACTAAAATCCTTGTTTGAGGCGATTTGCCAAAGCGAGCTTAATGTTAGTGGTATCTTTGAATAATAAATATCTTTGTGGAAAATTTTCATGTGAGAATTTAAAAATTCAAGTATCTCTGGGTCTGCGTCATGAGCGATTTGCATGCGGACAAAAGCGCCTTTTCTGCGAAGCTTTAAGCCTTGTTCTAGTATCATCATAAAGTCATCGGCTTCTTCCTCTTCTATGACTATATCGGCGTTTCTGGTAACTCTAAACACGCATGAGCTAATGAGCTTATATCCTGGAAATATCTCTTCTGCGTGGCGTTTTACTATCGTTTCGATAGGCACGTAGACATTCTCGTTTGGCTGTATGAATCTTGGTAAAACACGAGAAATTCGTATCATGCCGTATTTTAAAATTTCAGGATGCTCTACGTCTGAAAGTTTCACGGCTAGCGAAAAACTAAGGTTATTTAAATGCGGAAAAGGGTGCGTCGCATCAACAGCGATAGGAACTATTACAGGTAAAATATTTGAGAAAAAGTATGTGTCGCATTTTTGTTTTAAACCCTCATCAAGCTCTTCGTAGTTTTTGATAAATAAATTCTCTTTCGCGAGAGAATTTTTAACATCGTTATAGTGCGCTTCTACGATTTTATGTTCGTTTTGCAGGTATTTTCGTATCTCTCTAAGTTGATCTAACGGGCTCATTTCGTCACTACCGCTAGTTACTACACCTGCGGCAAAAAGTTGTTTAAGACCAGCTATACGTATCATATAAAATTCGTCCAAATTTGTCGTATAAATGGCTAAAAATTTAAGCTTTTCAAGCAGAGGAATGTCTTTGTTGCATTGTGCTAAAACTCGCGAATTAAAACGAAGCCAGCTAAGTTCTCTGTTGATAAAAAGGCTTTGTTTTCTACTCATTATTATCCTTTGATTTTTGTTTTATTGTATGATATTTGCCTTAATAAATATCTTTATTATGTTTAAATTTTGCAGGTTTTTAAAAAATTTGTTACAATACCGAAGAAGTTTCACAAATGGAGCTAAAAATGTCTGATTACATTTTGCTTGTAGGTATTTTTTTGGCGTTTGTTATTTTGTTTGCGATATTAAAAAAGATTTCTTTTTAAATTTAACGATTTTAAGATAAATGTTTATTTTATAATTTCTTTGATATCGCGTAAATTTATACTATATCTCTTTTAAATTTGTTTCCCCACCACATAAATGCGAAAAGTAAACCTGGGGATTTAATCTTTTGTTCATTTGTCATAAATTCGCGCACTTGCTCTAGTTTAAGATAGACAAGCTCTATGCGTTCACCGTCTATCCCGCCGCCACTACCTATCTTCATATCGTCGTTAATAGCTGCGTAAAACATTGTTTGCTTGTTGCCTCCAAAGCCAAGAGCTCCGTGTGTGACGGCTATTTTCTCGACACTATATAACTTAAAGCCAACCTCTTCGATAGCCTCTTCTTTGATGGTTTGCTCTTCGCTTAAGCCCTTATCCATAAGCCCGGCGCAAAGTTCGTATGTGTAGCCCATTTCTTCATAATTTTCTCCACTCTTGCTTAGGTTATACCAGATAGGAGGGCGAAACTGCTTAACTAGTAAGAAAGCATCCTTGTTCTCATGATAAAGCAATATCGAAACGCTATCGTGCACATGCACGCAGTCCCAGTTGCGGCGCATACCGTCTTGCGTGAAGCTGATCCTGTAAGGACGGACAAATTTTGAGTCTGTGCATTCTAAAATTTTAATATCAGTTATAGTAGTATCCATTTTGCAAGTCCTAAAAAGCTAAAAAATCCAACTACATCAGTTACTGTAGTAAGTAAAACGCTTGAGCCAACAGCAGGATCGATGTTAAATTTCTTTAAAGCCAGCGGTATCACCGTGCCAAAAAATCCGGCAAAGAAGAAATTTGTAAGCATGGCTGTTCCTATAACAACGCCAAGCATCGGTCTGTTAAACCAAAATGCCGCCACAAGCCCGATTAACACCGCAAAGATAAGTCCGTTAATAAAAGCGATACCAAGCTCTCGGATAAGGGCTGGTTTGGCGTTTTTAAATTCTATCTCGCCAAGAGCTAGGCGTCTAACGGTAACAGTAAGTGCTTGAGTGCCGGTATTGCCGCCCATTGAAGCAACTATGGGCATCAAAACGGCAAGCGCGACATAGCTTGCGATAGCGTCGTCAAAAAGACCTATGATGCTTGATGAGATGATAGCGGTAAATAAATTTACAAAAAGCCAAATTCCTCTTGATCTGGTTGCATTTAAGAGAGAATTTTCCTCTTCATCGGCATCACCTACGTTTGCGAGGTTATAAATTTGTTCCGTTGCTCGCTCTTGAATAAAGTCGTGAATGTCATCTGTTGTGATACGACCAAGCAAAACTCCTCTCGTGTCCACAACGGCTATAGAGTTCATATCATAATCCTGAACAACCTCTACTACCTCTTCTATAGGGTCGTTGTCCATAGCAACGTGCGGTTTGTATTTATCCTCTTCACTTTTTTCTATGATATCTTTTAGGCTAGAGTTAAAGTCAAAAAGTATCAAATCCTCAAGCGGTATGGCAAATTTTAAGATGTGCCTTTCATCGGTTATAAACAGTTGCGAGACGTTTTCTAGTTCGCCAAGCTCTTTTTGCTCTCTTAGTCGCTCAACCGCCGTGCTTAGTTTTTCGTTTAAATTTGCACTAAAAAGCTCGGTCTGCATATATGCGCCGGCTTCGTTTTCGTCGTAGCTTCTAAGACGTAAAATTTCGTCTTGATCCTCTTTGTCAAGTCCGTCAAAAAGCTCTTTTGCTTTTTCCTCATCGATATCTTCGATGTATTGCAAAAGATCTGTAGCGTCGTCACTTTCAAGCTCTTCAAGTGCTTCGACGATCTTCTCTGAAGGGATGGTTTCGATCACGTCTTTTAGCATGTGATCAGGAAGTTCGATAGCTACGTCACCAAGACTTTCAGGATCTAGCTTTTCAAGGTATTCATTATAAAGATCTTCGTCATGTTTTTTTAAGGTTTTAAGGTGTTGAGCCAGATCATACGGCGTAAGATCAACCTTTTCGTTTTCTTCGTTTAGATGTTGATCTATTATCTCTTTAGCTTCTTCAAGTTCTGCGCCCATTTCGCCTCTTTAAAATTCTATAATATTTGGAAAAAATTCAAATTTCTTATCCGTTTCACCTTGCGCTATAGCTTTTTTTATTAGCGCGTCATTTGAACTTACTACGCCTTTAAATTTAGCCATCTCTTTTGCGTTTGTTACGCTTTTAACCGTCTTAAGCGCGCTTTCTGGATTGATAGGTTTGTTTGATTGGTAAAGACCAAAGTGTAAATGCGGTCCCGTGCTAAGCCCGCTTGAGCCAACATATGCTATTAGTGCGCCTTGTTTTACGCTCTGACCTGTTTTAAGTCCTTTGGCAAAGCCGTTTACGTGCGCGTAAAGTGTTTCGTAGCCACCGGCATGTTTTATGATAACAACTTTGCCGTATCCACTTTTAGTTCCTACAAATTTTACTGTTCCATCTCCTGCAGATCGTATCGGAGTTCCTCTTGGAGCACCATAATCAACACCTAAGTGAGCGCGGTATCTTTGCAAGATAGGATGGAAGCGTTTTGTTGTAAAAGGTGATGTTATGCGAGCATTTAATAACGGGCGGACAAGCAGAAATTTATCGTTTTTTTTGCCGTTTTTATCGTAAAATTTATCTTCAAATTTATACATCGTGTAGCGTTTATTTCTTGTTTCTATCATGGCGGCATAAATTTCAGGCGTATTAAACGGCTTTCCCATGCGGATCTTTTGGTTATAAACAACCACTATGCGGTCGCCTTTTTGAAGTTTTTTAAAGTCTATATCCTCACCTTTAAAAATTTGCCTTATCGCTATTCCAAGAGATGCAGAGCCTGTGTAGTCAAACAGATCTTCAGAGAGTGACTTTTGTATGCTGATGTTTACTACTTTATCGTAAGACTGGTATGATATAGGTATGAACTCAAGGCTAAAATTATCTTTTTTATCTCTAAAGATATGTAGCTGCAACTCGTCACTAACAGGAACTAAAACCTGGATAGTGTTTTGGTCTTTGTCTTTTAAAATTTGGTATTTTGTTCCTGCAATTATCTCTGCAGCAAGCTCTTTATCTTCGCTTGAAAGTTCATAAAAAAGCGAAAGCGGCATTTTGTTGTTTTCTAAGAAATTTAAAAATGATATACCATTTGGCCAGCTTAGCTCTTCTACGGTCGGATTTATGGCGTATAAATTTATAAATAATAATAAAAAAGTTGTAAAAGCCCGTAGCATCAACATCCTTAGCGTAAAAATAGATTTGATTTTACTAAAAATTTCTTTAAATTTTGCAAAAAATAAAGTAACTTAAGCTATAATCATTAAAATTTTAGAATACACAGGAGATGTTGCTTGAAGCGTTTTGTTTTTATTTTACTGTTTTTTTTAAATTCTGTTTTTGCGGCCAGTTTTCATTTTAATGAATACAAAACACCGATTTTAAGCATAGATGCAGATGATACGGCTACGATCGTAGATAGTCCGGAGATAGTTCTTGGTTCAAGCGGTGTAGTGCTTCATAAATTTAATACACAAAGCACGATCATAGCTCGTGTTAGCGTTGTATCTAAAAGCGGCGGCTTTGCTAAGGTTAGATTTGAAGTGTTTGATACGCTTGAGCAATCAGCCCTTCCTTTACCTGGAGTTGCACCTAGGGTAGGTGATACGGTGGTGTTAAACTACCTTTATAATCGTTCCGTTATCGTTGTTCCAAATAAAGAAATTTATGATGAGATAGTTTCTGCTTTTCCTAATATGATATTTATACATCCCGATCTTGTCGGTGCTTATTTAAGTTATGAATATAAGCCAAATCCAAATCGCGATGACTTTAGAAAGATGTGTTCACAAAGTGCGGCAGGACTTATCTTTGTTGCTATGGACGGAAGAAGCGTCTTTGCCGACTGCCAAAGTTTTGAAATTTTAAAAGAATTTGAAACAGGTGAAGTTGAATACTATCAACTGCCATTTTACACTAGAGTTAGTGGGATAGATACGGTGTTTTGGAAGCTAGATAGCGCGCATATTAATAATTACGACCAGCACTATGACTTGCTGTTTGATAAAGAGAGATAGTTATGCTAGACAAAAAACATATAAAATTCTTTCAAAATTTGCTAGGTGAAGATAATGCTTATTTTGATCAAGCTCACCTAATGGCATATAGCTATGACGCAACTAGAAAGCGTCATTTGCCAGACGGCGTGCTCTTTCCTGGGGATGAAAGTGATGTAAGTAAAATTTTAAAATACTGCAACGAAAACAAGCTTGCAATCGTGCCAAGAGGTGCGGGAAGCGGGTTTACGGGTGGGGCTTTGGCTCATGAAGGCGGCTTGGTCTTAGCCTTTGAAAAGCATATGAATAAAATTTTAGAGATAGATATGCAAAATATGGTTGCAGTCGTGCAACCAGGCTGCATAAACATGGACTTGCAGCGCGTGGTTGAGGAGCAAGGACTGTTTTATCCACCAGATCCTGCCAGTCAAGACTACTCTACTATAGGCGGAAATGTCAGTGAAAATGCAGGCGGTATGCGAGCGGCAAAATACGGCATAACCAAAGACTATGTAATGGCACTTCGTGCCGTGCTACCAAATGGCGAGGTTATACGTGCTGGAAAACGCACTATAAAAGATGTTGCAGGTTATAACATAGCAGGAATTTTAATAGCCTCAGAGGGCACTTTAGCTGTTATCACGGAGATCACGTTAAAACTTATAGCAAAGCCTAAATTTACCAAGACGGCAATGGGAATTTTCCCAAGTGTCCAAACTGCCATGAATGCCGTATATAAAAGTATGGCGGCAGGAGTAACGCCGGTAGCTATGGAGTTTTTAGACGCTCTTTGTATAAATGCGGTAGAGGAGAAATTCTCCAAAGGTTTACCAAAAGAAGCAGGGGCATTGCTGATAACTGACGTAGATGGTGATATTGAGGCTGGTTTAGAGCAAGACTTGGCGACGATAGAGCGTGTATTTAAGGAAAACGGAGCTGGTGAATTTAAGATAGCAAAAGACGCGAGCGAACGAAATGACATCTGGTTTGCGCGCAGAAACTGCTCTCAAGCTATAAATATCTATGGCACATTAAAGTTAAATGAAGACATCACGGTGCCACGCTCAAGACTTCCGGAGCTTCTTAAAAGGATAGCCGAGGTATCTGTAAAATACGGTGTAAAAGTGCCGTGTTTTGGGCATACTGGCGATGGAAATGTCCATACAAATGTAATGGTAGCTGATAAAAATGACCCCTCTCAAGTTAAAAACGGACATCAGGCGATAGAGGAAATTTTTAAGATAACGGTTGAGCTTGGCGGAACACTTTCTGGCGAACACGGTATAGGTATTAGCAAGGCGGAATTTATGCCTTTGGCATTTAGTGATGCCGAAATGGCGCTTTTTAGAGAGATAAAAAGAGCTTTTGATCCAAATAATATCTTAAACCCAGGCAAGATGGGATTATAAAATTTGGGCGTTATATGCGCCCTTTTTGTTAGATTTTGCTCATTTTGTTTAGAAATTTCAACTATTTTACATATTATTTTTGTGAAAATTTCAAAGAAAGCAGGCGTAAATGAGACAAGCAAACATTAAGCAAAATTTCAAACTTTGGTTAAATTTAGCATTAAAAGCAAAAGATAAAGAGTTGTTTCACTACGCATCAAGCCTTAGCTTTCACACTATACTCTCTATCATCCCGGTACTTCTTATTTCATTTTCTATCTTCACGCAGATGCCCAGCTTTAGCGTTTATTACGGTAAGATAAAAGAGTTTATATTCTCATCTTTATTGCCATCAAATCAAGAGGCGATCACAGGGTATATCGAGACATTTTTACAAAACAGCTCTGCACTTGGGGTACTTGGACTTGGGGCTATTATATTTACTTCGATAATGTTTTTTATAGATTATGAATACGTAATAAACAAGATAATGAAAAGTGAAGGACGTGGTTTTTTTAGCTCTCTTAGCGTGTATTGGACGCTTATAACTTTGGCTCCTATCGGGCTTGGACTTAGCTTTTATCTCTCAAATTTATTGCAAAATTTATTAAACTCTAACGAATACACAAATTGGATAAATTTTTTAAGCATTTTTCCATATCTTATAATTTGGGCGATATTTTGCATAGTTTATCTCATCTCTGTTAGTCGTCCTATAGCTTTTAAAAATGCACTTTTAAGCTCATTTGTAGCCTCACTTATCTGGTATCTTGGCAAAAATATCTTTGTCTTTTATGCTGCAAATAACAAAACTTACCTTAGTATTTATGGCTCATTTTCTGTGGCGCTGTTATTTTTTGTATGGATATACATCTCATGGATCATCTTTCTTTACGGGTTTAAGCTTTGCAGTTTTTTAGAAAATGCAAAAGATAATGAAGCAAAGAGCTCCAAGCAGGGGTAAGGTTAGCATAACGGCTTTAAATTTTATAGCTAAAAGAGAGAGTAGGTTGTAGCCTAGAAATGCTAAGAGCGGTATAGTGGCATTTGTAAAGCTTAACTTAAAGCTTAAAAACCAAGCCAACCGCTCATCACAAATTCCGCCATACTCAAACAAATGTAGTATGAAACTGAGAGGATAAAACAAGATAAAAATATAACTAAGCGGTATAACGGCTATTTGCTGAAAGCTAATGAGCGGAAAAAAGTAAAGCACACTTACTTCCATCGCCAAAAATACATAAAAATTTAAAAGCAAAGAGTGCGTGAGTATGCTAAATTTATCCTTGAAGTAGTGCAGATATAAAAATATATAAAACACACCTGCGCAAGAAAAATAAAAACCTATGTTAAAAAGCAAGCTAGGAAATAACGCCACACAAAAACAAACAACGATAAAAAGCGTGTTAAAGCTTAAAATTTTGATATTTCTACAAAGTAGCATAAAGCCAAAAATGCTCATCGTAAAAGCTCGTAAAAAGCTTGGCACAAAACCTATCATATAAAAATAAAAACAAAGCAGAGCAAAACCGATAACACTAATGTCAAATTTATAGCTTCTATACGGGAAAAACCTCGCTCCAAAATACCTATAAACAGGTGCCAAAAGTAAAAATACAACTCCCATTATCACGCCTAAGTGATATCCGCTTATGGCTACAAGGTGAGCCATGCCCCAATGTGAGATGTCATCTCTAAGCTCTTTTGAGACTGCAGCACCTAGAAAAAGAGCCATAAATAAAGATGAAATTTTATCGTTTTCATGTTGCAAAGAGATAAAATTTAGTGCCTTTTGTCTTAAATTCGGTGTCTTACTCTGCTCAAGAGGAGTGATGCCGTTTGACGGCATATAAAATACTCCTCGCAAATAATCAATAAATTTAACATCAAGGTTTATGACAGTAAGTTTTAGCTCATCAAAGGGTTTAAAATTTATATTTTTACGAGGCACGGTATAAAAACTAAAGCCGTTTGTTTTTAGGCGTAAAATTTTATATGTTTTATTAGACTCGTTTGTTTTTGTGTAGACAAGCTCTACCTTTGCGATGATCTCTTGCTCGCCAATGTCCATGAAATTTTTGTATTGAATATAAGATGAGGTTAGGTTTATGCAAAAGACAATAAAGCAAAAAAGCGCGAAATATAGATAATAAACGCGCTTGTTAAAAAGTTTCACTATCCTTGAAATTCCGCCATATGAGCTGCTCCGTAAGGCTTATCTGCAAAGCGAGAGTGCTGTTTGTGAAATAAAACTTCAACAGTGCCAACAGGGCCGTTTCTGTTTTTGCCGATAATGATCTCGGCATTTTCCTGAAGTTTGTTAAAGACGACCTCACTTTTATACTCTTTACCCTCGGCTTTCATGCGTTTTTCTTTCTCGCGCTCTTCTTGTTCGAGGTAAACTTCTTCGCGGTAAACAAATAAAATAGTATCCGCATCTTGCTCTATCGCGCCAGACTCTCTTAGGTCGCTTAGCATAGGGCGTTTGTTTGCGCGGGTTTCCAGACTTCGGTTAAGCTGACTAAGTGCGATGATAGGCATATCGAGTTCGCGCGCTAAAAGCTTTAATCCGCGGGAAATTTCGGCGATTTGCACATGGCGATCGGCAAAGTTGTTCGTGCTCATCATAAGACCGATATAGTCAATCACACAAAGTGAAATTTCAGGATGCATGGACTTTAGTTTTCGTAGTTGTGTTCGCACTTGGTGGATATTTACATATCCGCTATCGTGGACAAAAAGCTTGCTTTGCATGAAGTCATTACACGCGTCGCTTAGCTTTTGATACTCTTCGTCGTCCATTTTTGCTGTCATTAAATTTTGAAGCGGTATGGATGTTTTATCTGAGAGCATTCTCATCATTATCTGTTCTGCAGGCATCTCAAGAGAGAAGAAAACAACTCCGTTGCCGCTTTTTAAAACATGGCTTATGAAATTTAAACAAAGCGTTGTTTTTCCCATACCGGGGCGCGCAGCGATGATGATAAGATCGCCGTTTTTAAAGCCTTTTGTCATTTCATTTAACTCTCTAAAACCGGTGTCGATACCGACTATATCTCTATCTTCAAGTTCTGCTTGTTTTTTTAGATGTTCAAGCATGTTTTCGATGATCTCTTGGCTTTGTTTTATGCCGCCAGAAACACCACCTTCGATGAGTGCGTAAATCTCTTGGCTCATTTCATCAACCATATCGCGACTTGGCTTGTCTTCGCTTACTTTGCTTGGTATTTGTTGGGCGATCTTGATAAGACTGCGTTTGATTGATTTTTCTTTGAGTTCGGTTGCGTATTTTGTTATGTCGATAATAGAGTTTGTGGCAAGAATTTCTACCATTAAATTTTCATCAAAATTGCTTCCGAGCTTGTTTTTTAAAAATGAAGTAGCGATAGGTAGGTCGGAATTTAAGCACTCCATCATCGCTGTATAAATTTCAGCATGTCCCTTTAGATAAAAGTCACTTGGTTTTATAATGTCTGAAATTTCACTTAAAACATCGTTATTTAGGAGTATCGAGCTTAGTATCGCTCTTTCCATGTCAAGGTCGTATAGGTTGTGAAAATCAACCGCTTCAAATTTATTTTTCGCCACGGCTCTTTATCTCCTCGTCAAGTTCTAGTAAAAACCGATCCACTAGTTCACTCTCTTTTAGTCTTGCTACAACCTCGCCACGGCGCATGACTAGTCCGCTTTCCTTGCCAAATGCTATGGCGACATCTGCACCCTTTGCCTCGCCGATAGCATTTACCACACAGCCCATTACGCTTACATTTAACGGCTCTTTTATATGTTTGGTCTTTTCTTCGACAATCTTTATGGCGGCCATCAGGTCGCTTTGTAAGCGCCCGCAGGTCGGACACGAGATGATATTTAGTCCCTCACGCTGGCGACCACTATCTTTTAGTATCGCCTTTGCGACTTTTATCTCTTCTTCTAGCTCGCCCGTGATACTAACTCTCATCGTATCGCCGATACCTTCTAGCAGCAGTCCGCCAAGAGCGATAGCTGATTTTATCGTAGCGTGAAATGTTGTTCCCGCTTCCGTCACGCCCAAGTGAAATGGATAAATAACTTTTGGACGAAGCGCGCGGTAAGCCGCCATAGTTCGTTCTACATCGCTTGATTTAAGTGAAATTTTAATGTCAGTAAAGTTAAAATCCTCAAGTAAATTTATATTATACATAGCTGAAGCTACCATCGCTTCAACAGTGCGACCGTATTTATCTTCAAACTGCTCTTCAAGTGAACCCGAATTTACGCCTATGCGAATAGGTAAATTTCGCTGTTTACACGCCTCAACTACCGCTTTTATACGCTCTTTTGAGCCGATATTGCCAGGATTTATCCGCACGGCGTCTACAAATTCGCTAACAATTAGCGCAAAGCGGTAGTTAAAATGAATGTCGGCAACTATCGGAAGCGGACTTTGCTTAACTATCTCTTTAAGCGCGTAAGCGTCTTCTTTATCAAGCACAGCACAGCGCACGATATCGCATCCCGCAAAGTATAGGCGATTTATCTGCTCTAGTGTGCCTTTTATATCTTTTGTTTTTGAAAATGTCATCGACTGCACCGAGATAGGTGCATCTCCACCGATAGCTACGTTTTTGATTTTTATCTGTTTAGTCGGATATCTTTGCAATTTTTAGCCTTTAAAAGTAAAAGATTATTATATAAAAAGTAGGATTAAAATTTGATTTCGCGTATTTTTTGAAATTTAACTAAAATTTACAGGGTCTATATCGATATCGGCATGCTCTTGGTTGCAGATATTTGCGATATTTATAAGCGGTAGATGGGAGGAGCTTCTTATTAAAATTTCATAGCGAAATTTATCTCCTAGCCTTTCGATCGCGCATTTCCCATATCCTATCACTTGAAATTCTTGATCGTTTTGAAGTGAATTTATCCTAAGTATCATCTCATCCATGATCTTTTTGGTGCTTGCTTCGTTTTTATGTGAGATGATTATTCTTAAAAGTCTAGTAAAAGGCGGATAAAGACTCTCTCTAAAACTAAGCTCATCGGCTAAAAATTTATCATAATCACTAATGTAGTTTTCAAAAAATTCACGCTGTCGACTTTGGACGATAACCCGTCCTATACCGTTCCTGCCGGCACGTCCTGCTACTTGCATACTTAAAGCCAGAGTCTTTTCTCTTGCTCTAAAATCAGGATAATTTAGCAGCTCGTCAATACCCATTATCACGGCTAGATCAACGTTATGATAGTCGTGTCCCTTGCTTAACATTTGTGTTCCCACAAGGATATCGATCTTGCCGTCGTTAAATTCTTTTAATGCTTTTACGAGTTTGTTTTGTGTCGTGATCTCATCGCGGTCAAATTTTGAAATTCTAGCATTTGCAAATTCGTTTTGTAGTTGTTCCAAAAGCTCGCTCGTGCCGATCTTTTTAGCCTCTATCATCTGGCTACCGCACTTTTCGCATCTTTGTGTGACTGGCATTTTGTATTCGCAGTATTGACATTTAAGCACATTTTGTTTTTTGTAAAAGCTCATACCTATGCTGCAAAATGGACATTTTATGCTTTCTCCACACTCTTTGCACTCGAGATATTTGAAATTTGCGCGTGTTGGCAGGCAGATGACGGCTTGTTTTTTGTTTGCCAGACATTTTGCGATCTCGTCTTTTAAAATTTGAGTAAGTCCTGTTTCACTCTCATCGTATATGAAGAATTTTTGTGAATTAAAAAATGTCCCTCGCATACGAAAAACAGGCTGTTTGTGAAAGCTTGTTAGGCTTGGTGTAGCACTTCCTAGGATGACTCTGACGTCAAATTTACTTGATAAAAACAACACTAGATCGCGAGCGTTATAGTGAGGTCGAGAGCCTGTGTTTTTGTAGCTATCGTCATGTTCTTCATCAACAACGATAAGCTTTAAATTTGACATCGGTAAAAACAGAGCCGAGCGAGCGCCTGCAACAAGTAAAACCTTGCCGTTTGCGATGTTTTCTAAAATTTCACCTTTTTTCTTTGCTGAAATTTTAGAGTGCCAGATGGCTACTGCTTCACCGAAAAATCCCTCAAGCCGCTTTTGCATTTGAGGGGTTAGTGAAATTTCAGGCATTAAAAATAATGCTTGTTCACCGTTATCTAAAATTTCTTTAATAGCCGCGATATAAACCTCGCTTTTACCGCTTCCTGTATCACCAAAAAGCAGGCTTGTTTTGTGTGACTTGATAAAATTTAACGCGCTGTTTTGCTTCTCGTTTAGCGTTGGAGTTTTATTAAAATTTTGCGTAAAATTTTGCGTATCTTTGGTAGTGTTTTCCTCACAAAGACCGATGGCTACACCAAAGTTACAAGTATAGTAGTAGCTTATAAATTTAACAAGTTCGGCTTGCATCTTAGTTAAAGAGTAGGGTAAAATTTCTAAAATTTCAAGTGTTTTAAAGTCCGGTTCATCACACTGTGAAACCACATATCCGGTATTTTCTTTTCTGTTTAGATTTACTTTTACGGCTGTAAAATTTTCTATCTTTTTATCTGAATGATATGTTAGAGCGGATAAATTTAAGCCACTAAAAGAAACTTTGTAAAAGTGCATTACTGAGTTAGTTCTTCACAAAGACCTTCGTCATCACAAGTAAATGAGCCGTCAGTTGCATTATAGGTAAAACTTGTGCTTCTTGTGGAAATTCGTATCGTGTATGTATCGCCCACGTTTCTCCAGCCGCTTGATGACTCGTTAGCTGCCGGTTTAATGCCTTGGACAAGAACGCCGTCAAAAAGCAATGAAGCGTTAGAGCCTTCTAGGGAATTTGGATAAACCGCACCTCCTCCGCTCATTAAAGATTCGTTAAATTTTGCTGATATGGCACTTTGTATGGCTACGATCTGGGTTCTTGCCTTTGTTATCATCGCATCATCTCGCGTGAAAAATATCTTTGGCAAAGCCACTCCAGCTAAAATACCGACGACAACTATGATAAATATCAACTCTATCATCGTAAAAGCAGCTCTTTTCATTTATCTTCCTTTAAGATGGCGTTGTCTATTTTTTCGATGATACGCTTTAGGTCGTTTTCCTTGGCGTAGTCAGCGTAGCATTTTTCTATAAATGCGTTTAAAACGTCTTTGGGGTCAAGAAATTTTTGACCGCCTAGAAATTTTTGCCAATCACGCTCAAAAATTTTGGCAAAATCATCATCAAGAGTGATAGTGTAGTCGCGCGAAAGTATTGTAAGCGTGATTTGCTTCATTAGTTATCCGAGTTATTTTCCTAAAACCGCTTCTATCTTTTTAAGCACGTCATCAGTTTCACTATTCTTCTTGTTTAGCTCCTCTTCAAGGCGTGCGATCTGGTTTGTTTTAGCTTCGTTTTGCGCTTTTAAAGTTACGATTTGATTATGTAAATCTTCGTTTGTTTTTGTTACCTCGTCATATTTTTCAAGTAGGTCATTTACTTTGCTTGTTAATGTGGTTAGTACTTTGTTTTCTTCAAACATGATTCACCTCTTTTTTAAAATTTAAGTTTGTATTTTAGCACGCAAAGGCTAAAATATAGCTAACAATGAGAGTACTTTAAGTAGTTTGCGCAGAGTGACAGCGTGATGTTTGATGTCTTTACTTGCTCAACACGAGTATCTCGCTAAATTTTGGCTTCGTATTTGCTTAGCTCAAATTTTAGGAGCGTGAGAGTTTCTCTTGTAAAATATAAAATTTATATAAAAACTTGCCTTGAAATAAGATTGTTTTGGCTAAAATGTAAAATTTATGAATTTGAATTTAATGTAAGTGGAATTTAAGATGAAAAATGAGTTTGAAATTTCAAGTAAATTTAGCCCAACACAGCATCAGCAAGACACTATCGACGGTATCGTTAGTAGCATACGTGGTGGTAACCGTTACAACACGCTTTTGGGTATAACAGGCTCCGGTAAGACCTTTGTTATGGCAAATGTGATAAAAAATTTAAAAATGCCGACTTTAATAATGACACACAATAAATCTCTTGCAGCACAGCTTTATAGCGAATTTAAAGGCTTTTTCCCAAATAACCACGTGGAGTATTTTATAAGTTACTACGACTACTATCAGCCAGAAGCCTACATCCCGCGTCAAGACCTTTTTATAGAAAAGGATAGCTCTGTAAATGAGGAGCTTGAGCGTATGCGTCTTTGCGCGACCGCTAGCTTGTTAAGTTTTGATGACGTTATAGTTATAGCATCTGTCTCGGCTAATTACGGTTTGGGCGATCCGGGCGAGTATCAAGGCATGGTGCAATATCTAAATGTCGGTGAAAATTTAAGCCAGCGCTCGCTTTTGCGCCGTCTTGTTGATATGGGATATAAACGAAATGATGCTTATTTTGATCGTGGTAACTTTAGAGTAAACGGCGATGTGGTCGATATTTACCCGGCGTACTGGGGTGATGAGGCACTTAGAGTGGAATTTTTTGGCGATGAGATAGAAAGCATGTATCATTTTGACATACTTGAAAACAAACGAACTAAAGATATAAATAAATTTACGCTTTATGCAACAAGTCAGTTTATCGTGCGTGAAGAGCGTTTAAAGTCAGCTATCAAAGATATTGAAATAGAGCTTGATGAGCGACTTAAATTTTTTAAGAAAGAGGGTAAGCTTGTCGAGCATCAGCGCTTAAAGCAAAGGGTGGAATTTGACCTTGAAATGCTTGGCAGCACGGGGATGTGTAAGGGTATAGAAAACTACGCACGTCATCTTACGGGACAAGGCGAGGGTGAAACTCCATATACAATGTTTGATTATTTTAAATTACTAAATGATGGAAATTTCTTAGTGATAGTCGATGAAAGTCATGTTAGTTTACCGCAGTTTCGCGGTATGTATGCAGGAGATAGAAGTCGCAAGGAAACTCTTGTGGAGTATGGGTTTCGTTTGCCTAGCGCGCTTGATAACAGACCGCTTAAATTTGATGAGTTTATAAATAAAAATGCGAATTTTTTATTTGTATCAGCCACACCAAACGAACTTGAGCTTGAACTCTCGCAAGGTCATGTATATGAGCAGGTTTTGCGTCCTACCGGGCTTTTAGACCCGCTTATAGAGCTACGAGATAGTGATAATCAAGTAGAGAGCCTATATGATACGATAAAAGAAGTGGTTGGGCGCGGCGAGCGTGTGTTGATAACTGTTTTAACTAAAAAGATGGCTGAGGAGCTAACTCGCTACTATACTGAACTTGGCGTTAGAGTAAAGTATATGCACTCAGACATCGACGCCATAGAGCGAAATGAGCTGATACGCGGTTTAAGAAGTGGCAGTTATGATGTGCTAGTCGGTATAAATTTGCTTCGTGAGGGACTTGATCTTCCAGAGGTTTCACTTATAGCCATAATGGACGCGGATAAAGAGGGGTTTTTACGCTCACGAACCAGTTTGATACAAACCATGGGGCGAGCCGCTAGAAATGTAAACGGCAAAGTTGTGATGTTTTGCAAAAAGGTAACAAATTCCATGCAAGAGGCGATAGACATCACGACCTCAAGGCGTAAAATGCAAGATGAGTATAACAAGGCTAACAACATCACTCCGCGTTCTGCAACGAGAAATATCGAAGAGAGCTTGCATGTCGAAGATGAGGGTGTGCTTTATCAAAAGGCTAAAAATATGGAAAAAATGCCGGCTGCCGAACGAGCTAAAATCGTAAAAGAGCTTAAAAAGCAGATGTTTGAAGCGGCAAATGCGCTTGAGTTTGAAAAAGCTGCAGCCTTGCGTGACGAGATAGCAAAGCTTAGAGAGCTTTGAAATTTATGGCTAAAATGTAGATATAAATTTAAGATATTAAATTTTTGCAATAACTTGTTTTATGAAAAATTTGTAATTTGATATAAGGCTATTTTTATCATTTTACATACCGTCCTAAAACTTTTAATCTATCATTTTGTTTTTGATAACTTTACATATGTAATTATAAATACATTTAGCAAAAGTGCTTTTGTTTGTTAAAATAATATTTTCTTCGCCAAGTTTTTTAATACACTTATACGCAGAGTCTAAAAGGCTTGTAGTCATGATAAATGCTTTCTTTAGACCTTCTTTTGTTTTGTTGATTTTATATCATAAATTTTGACATTGACGTCAAATTGTTCTTACTTAAATATTACAAAAAGCTATTTTAGGTTTAAATTTCTCAAAAAAGAGCATAATAATTCTTTGTGCTATAATGATCAAAAATAAAAAGGAGTGAGATGAAAAAGTTTATGATCATACTTACATTACTGATAGCTGTTTTTGGTGCTTCGGCGTATTTGTTTTTTAAGCCAAAAAATTTGCAAAATAATGAGGTTGTTTTGGATACCGAACTAACTCCTCTGCCTTGCGATCTAAACAAAGAACACTCGTGTGAGGTTGAGTATAAAGGCAAAAAAGTAAGCTTTGCGCTCTCTCCAAAACCTATCTACACCATGCAGCCTGTTACTGTTAAGATAGAAGGCCTTAGTGATATTAAAAATCCAAGCCTTGAGATAAGCGGCGTAAATATGGATATGGGTGTTATAAAAGCCAAACTTGAGCCGCGCGAAAATGGTTACGTTTCAAATGTTGTCTTAAGCTCTTGTTTGCTTACCGTGATGAGATATAGGTTTGAGATTTATAGCAACGGCAAAAAGATCGGTCTTTTTATCGACTTTGATCTAAGGCAATAAAGTAAACAAAAATAAAATAAATTTAATTTTTAATAGTCAGAGTTGTGTAGAGACTACTCTGACTATTAAACTTATAAATTCAAAGTAAAATAAATTTAAAAACTTAACTTCAAAACATACCTTGCTGCCTTTGTTTTTGCTTGGTTATGGGTATTTTAGAAACAATTTTGAAATTTTTTGCTTATTGATAAAAGCTTTAAAATTGAGCAAAAATTCGTAAAATAGTTATGTAATTATCACTTAGAAATTTAAAATGTTACCATGCTACACAAATATATTTTTTATTAACTAATTATTCAAAATCTTGACACAAATCAACGCTCTTTGCCGTATCTAGTGCTATGATAACACCAAGAGAGGATGAAAAACATGAAAAAAATATTTTACATGATCATATTCTCGAGTTTGTTATTTGCAAATTCAAGTCAGCACTTGGAAATTACAAGCGGTGATATAGGCGGTTGCGCTTACAGCCAAAACGGCGATCTCTTAGCTGTTTTTGATAATCAAAATTTACTTAAGATCATAAATTTAAACACGCAAGATGAAGTCGGTATCATAAAGGGCAAAAGGCTAACTTCAGCTTCGTTTGATAAAGATAGCTTATATGTCGGAACTAACGATGGTGAAATTTTAAAATTTAATCAAAACGGCACACATGACAAGAGTGTGTTTGATGCATCATCTTTTGGACTAGATACTTCTATCTTTTATCTAAAATTTAAAAATAACAAACTTTATGCTTTTGTCGGCAAGAACACATTCATCTCTTATGATGTAGCAACAGATAAATTACACACGATTAAGCTTGATAAAATTTATAGAGTTTCAAGCTGTATTATCTTGGATGATAGGGCGATAGTGACCGGCTGGGATAGGTCGGTTTATGAGATAAATTTGACAAATTTACAAGCTAAAGAGCTATTTAGGACAAAAAGTGTTGTTTTAAGCTCGCAAGAGCTTTTGGGTGATGTGGTTTTTGGTCTTGCAAACGGAGAAATTTTGACATTAAAAGATGGGAGCTACATAAAAATTTCAGACTTTGGTGTAAAAAGTTTAGCTTTGATAGATGATGAAATTTATATGGGGCTAAAAAATGGAGAAATTTATAAGAGTGATTTGAAATTTAAGGATATTAAAATTTATGGTGCAAATCCCGACACGGTGGTTAAAATTTTTGGTCATAACAAGAGTATCGTCGTGGTGATGCTAAACGGTAAGGTTAAATTTAACAATAAATCTTAACAAGAAAGGAGATTTTAGATGAACGGTTTTTTACGCTCTGCTATTGTCGGCGTGGCTGGCGTCGTTCTTGCTACAAGCGGTGCTTTTTCAAGTGATCTTGCAACGATCATGAAAGAGCGTGGCTTAAGCGAGAAAGACGTATTAGCTGCTGCTAAGACATATAAACCAAGCGGCAAGAGAGATGATTACATCGTTTTTTCATCAGGCGGACAAAGTGGTCAAGTTTTGGTTTACGGCGTCCCTTCCATGAGAATTTATAAGTATATCGGAGTTTTTACGCCCGAACCTTGGCAAGGATACGGCTATGACGAGGAGTCAAAAGCGATCTTAAAAAGCGGTGCCATCAGAGGCAAAGAGATAACATGGGGTGATACTCACCACCCGGCGCTTACGGAGAAAAATGGTGAGTATGTTGGAGACTATCTCTTTATCAACGATAAGGCCAATCCTAGAATCGGTGTTATAAATTTACATGACTTTGAAACAAGTCAGATCGTTGTAAACCCGGTTATAAAAAGCGAACACGGCGGAAGCTTTGTTACTCCAAATACCGAGTATGTCATCGAAGCCGCTCAGTATGCAGCCCCGTTTGATAACAACTATCACCCGATAGAGGAGTATGAGGCGGTGTATCGCGGTGCTGTAACTCTTTGGAAATTTGACTATCAAAAGGGTAAGATAGACGAGAAAGCTTCATTTACTCTTGAACTTCCTCCTTACTGGCAAGACTTAAGCGATGCAGGCAAAGGCGAGAGCTTTGGATGGGCTTTTACAAACTCTATAAATTCAGAGATGTATACAGGTGGTATAGAAAAGGGACTTCCTCCATTTGAGGCGGGAGCAAGTAGGAACGACACTGATTACATGCACGTTTATAACTGGCAAATTTTAGAAAAACTTGCACAGGATAAGAAAAACTACATGGAGATCAACGGTCATAGAGTTGTTACTATAGAAGCTGCAGTAAAAGCCGGAGCGTTGTTTTTGATCCCTGAGCCAAAAAGTCCGCACGGTATCGACGTGAGCCCTGATGGCAGATACATCATCATCGGTGGTAAGCTAGACACTCATGCTAGTGTTTTTGACTTTAGAAAGATCAAGGCGTTAATCGATAAGAAAGAATTTATAGGCACCGATCCATATGGTATACCTGTGCTTGACATGAAAAAAACGCTTCACGGACAAGTCGAGCTTGGTCTTGGACCTTTACACACCTCATTTGACGAGAAGGATGGAATTTTATATACATCATTGTATGTTGATAGTCAGATCGTAAAATGGGATTATAAAAATTTAAAGGTTCTTGACAGGATAAATGTCCACTATAACATCGGACACCTTGATACTATGGAAGGTAAGTCTGCTAAGCCAAAAGGCAAATATGCTATCGCTTTAGACAAACTTTCTCTTGATAGATTTAACCCGGTCGGTCCTTTACATCCGCAAAACCACCAGCTTATAGATATAACAGGTGCTAAAATGGAGCTTTTATACGATCTTCCTATACCGCTTGGCGAGCCACATGACGTGGTATCGATCGCAGCTAGCAAGCTAAATCCTGCCGCGACTTACAATATGGGAACAAACTCTCGAACAGGCAAGGCTCACCCAGCTGCTACTTTAGCCGGTCAAGAGAGAATCGAACGTAACGGCAACAACGTGACTGTTTATGCGACAATGGTAAGAAGCCATATCAACCCTGAGCATATCGAGGTAAATAAAGGTGATAACGTAACTATCCACCTTACAAACCTAGAGCGTGCGCAGGATGAAACACATGGTTTTACTGTAGATCTTTACAACGTTCACGCATCGCTTGAACCTGGCAAAACCGCAACTGTAAATTTTGTTGCTGATGAAGAGGGTGTTTTTCCTTACTACTGTACTGAATTTTGCTCTGCGCTTCACCTTGAGATGATGGGTTATTTGTATGTTAAGGATCCAAATAAAAAATACGAATCAGCCAAGGTTAGCAAGCTAAAAACCTTAAGCCCCGAGGCTTTAAAAGCTGAATACGAAAAGGTCATAGCTACAAACAAAGCAACTGATGATGTTATACAAGGCGTTGTGGCGTATTTAAAAGAAAAAGGATACGAGAAGTATCCTAAAGTAAAAGAGCTTGTTGTTGATGCCCTAGATCAATACGGTAGGATCCCTGAAACTAAGGCTAAGGCTGATGAAGCTTACAAAAAAGGCGATGTAAACGGCGCGATCCTTTGGGAGTATCAAGTATGGCAATACATGGTAAAAACCGCCGATGTTGGTTTAAGAGCTAAAAACAATCTGGCAAAAGAGATAGCAACTCCTATGAGTGCGGCTGCCGCAAAAGGAGAAGAGGCTTACTTAAAAGGTGGTTGTAACGGTTGTCACGTCATAGGTCAAGTAAGCTCCGGTCCAGACTTAACCGGTGTTTTACTAAGACATGAAAACGGCGAGAAATGGGTGTTTGACTTTATTAAAGACCCTGCTAAATTCTATAATGATGAGTATATCAAGTCAATGATTGATTACTTTAACCTTAGAATGCCAAACCAAAACATGAGCGATCAAGAGACAAAAGATATCATAGAGTATCTAAAATGGATCGATGAAAACGCCGGCATGTAGTGCAAATTCGGGAGAGAAAAGCTCTCCCGAACTGTTTAAATTTCTAAAAATTTAAAATGAATTGTTAGAAATTTAAACACAAGGAGAAAAGATGAAAAAGTATCAAATTTATACGATCATCGCGCTAGTTTTAATGACTGTTTGTTTTACCGTGCCGGTTCTTGGATTTTTTGGGGCAAATGCAAAGATAGCTGCAGGTGAAAGCCTACCTGGATACTCTTATAAAATTTACGACATTTATACTTCGTTTCAGCATAAAAATCACCTACTAAAAGAAGACGTGGCTTCAAGTCTTGAAAAGATGTTGGAAAGTAGGGCTGAGATAGGAACGCCGTCTTTTCCTGTATGGTATGTTTCTCTTGAAGCTCCTAACTATCCAAAAGAGGTCTTTCCTAACGGAATTCCTGTTTATTTTCATGTTGATGGATATAGCGGAGAGGTTCATGAGATGAACACTATAAATCACTACATCGGCATGTATCCTATGGAGCACGGCGGTAATGTAGAACGTGCCATATCTCCATACTATCTACTTATCTCTACGATATGTATGCTTGCGTTTTTGTATTATGACGGTAAATTCAACTCACTGCTTATGGTGCTTCCAACTATAGCGCCCGTGCTTTTTATGGGAGCGTTTGCGGGCTGGCTTTACTGGTATGGACACAACATGCAAGAGTGGGGAGCGTTTAAGATAAAACCATTTATGCCGACAGTTCTTGGTGATGGTAAAGTAGCGCAATTTACAACACATTCATACCCTAGTATCGGTTTTTGGATTATGATAGCAATGAGTGTTCTTTGTATCTTGGCTGTATTTTCAAAGAAAAAAGAACTTAAAAAATGAAATTTTTGCTTTTAGCTTTTATGATCGCCACCTTTGGTCTTTCAAATCCGCTACAAGAGGCTATAAATTTAGCCAAAGACGGTGATACTCTTTGGCTAAATGACGGAATTTATAGCGGTAATGTTGTCGTTGATAAGGCGATAACCATCATCGGCAAAGGACAAAATGCCGTTATAAAGGGAGATAAAACTTCAAGCGTTATAAAAGTTACTAGCAAAAACGTTAAGCTTATAAATTTAAATATCGAAGGCAGCGGCATCAGTCAGATGACGCTTGATGCCGGGATAAGTTGCCTAAACGGCAATAACTTACTTGTAGAAAAAAATCGCATAAAAGATGTGCTTTTTGGTGTTGAATTATCTCAGTGCAATGGTTCTATTATAAGAGATAACAACATAACTTCAAAAGATGGGTTTGATATACCGCAAAGAGGCGATGCTATTAGAGCGTGGTATTCGCATGAGAATTTGATCGAAAAAAACTATGTTTATAATAGCCGTGATATCGTGGCGTGGTTTTCTAGTAGTAATACGATAAGAGGTAACCATGGTTATGGTAACAGATATGCGATACATACGATGTATTCGTCTAATAACCTAATAGAAGAGAATAAATTTAGCTACGGTGCCGTTGGGATGTATTTTATGTTTTCCACCAAATCGCTTGTTAAAAATAACACCATTATCGGCTCAAGCGGTGCTTTTGGGGTTGGCATAGCCTTAAAGGATGTTTCTGACTTTGATATAAAAGATAACATCTTGCTTTATAATGCAAGAGGATTTTATCTTGATAGGTCTCCGTTAAATCCAGGGGCGTTGAACAGCTTTGAGAACAACCAAATTTTACATAACATAGTCGGCGTTCAACTCCATGCTACACAAGAAAGAAGTATCTTTTTAAACAATGACTTTATCGGCAATATGGACACGGCGATAAACGACACCCCGGGCTCTAAGATCGACCAGATATACTGGGAGGGTAACTACTTTGACGAGTATGAGGGGTATGACTTGGATCGTAACAGCATAGGAGATGTATCCTATGTAAATTTTGTTTATGCCGATAGGCTGTGGCAATACTATCCGACTTTGAGATTTTTTTACGGCTCAAGTATTATAAGTGGATTAAATTTCCTGGCTAAATTAGCTCCGTTTTCAGAGCCTATAAAATTACTTGAAGATAAAAGTCCAAAAATGAAACCAAACAAAGAAAAGACAAGCGTATGAATAGAAGAAATTTTATAGCATTTACCGTAGTTGCTGCAGGAGTTGGGTATGGAGCGGGAAAGTTGCTTCCAAAGACAAATTCTCATGAACTGTATCTAAGACCGCCCGGTGCCGTTAAAAATTTCGAAGCTTTGTGTATAAAATGCGGGCAGTGCGTTCAAGTATGCCCTTATCACAGCATAAATTTGCTTGATATAACACAAGGATACTCAAACGGCACTTCATATATATCGCCAAATGATAGAGGCTGTTATCTATGTGATCTTTTTCCGTGTGTATTAGCCTGTCCAAGCGGCGCGTTAGATCATCATACGACTCGTATTAGCGATGTTTTAATGGGGATTGCGGTTTTGGGTGACGTAAATTCCTGCCTTGCTTATAAAAATGAAAACATCAACCAAAACGGCGTCTTAAAAATGTTTGAAAGAAAAACGTATAACGAACGTGAAGAGGCATTAAAAGAGACGATAAAACAAAGAGTTGATAACGAATGTGATCTATGTGTTAGACTTTGTCCTGTTGGAGATGAGGCTATAGCGATGAGACGGACAAAAGATGGTGCAAATTTACCCGATATAAAAGAAAAATGCGTAGGTTGCGGTGTTTGTGCGGAGGTTTGTCTGGCGCAGATTATTAGCATAATACCAAATAAAAAATATAATGAAATTTACAAGGAGGGCTAATGAGATATAAATTTTTATGCTGTTTGGCGGCGTTTACGCTACTTTGCGGTTGTGATAACGGCAAAGGGAGTGAAGGTAAAATGACTCAAACCAAGCAGTCCGCACAAGCAGAGTTAGCCACAAACCAAGCTCCTGCGATAGAGATACAAAAAGCAAGTAACCATAACACAAAACAAAAGGATAATTCAGACTTTTTTACCTACGATATACATGGTCAAAAGCGCGTTTCTTTCGGGCTTGATGACAGTAGCGTAAGTCGATCTGTCGGCGCTTTGGCTATGGTTCGCTCTCCACTTGAGGTTATAAATTTAAAGCTTATAAAGGGTCAGCTTAGCAAGGAATTTATCTTAAAATGCTCCGCTTGTCACGATGACTATGCAAACGGCATCATAGGCCCTTCGCTTTTAACTAAAAGTAGCGATGAGATATTTAATATGATAAGCGCTTACAAAAACAAAGAAAAAGCAAATGTTTTGATGAAAGACCTTATAAAAAACATGAGCGATACAGAGATAAGATCGCTTGCGGATGAGATAAGTAACTTTAACGAACAGTTTAGAAAAGGAAAATAACATGGGTAAGAAAATAGCAATAATCATCGGTGTTTTGATAATAGCTCTTATGGTTTTTATGATGAGTTCTAATACTCCTGCTTCAAAACAGAGTGAAGTTAAGCTTGAACCAAAAGAGACGATCGCGCCAAAAGTTGAGGTAAAAACGGATATAAATTTACAAGATGACGAAGAGCTTAAAAAGATAAAAGAGCTTAAAAACATGGTTGCTAATCAGCCAACCACAGGCACGAGCAAAAGATACCTTACAACATGTGCTCCATGTCACGGTGCTAACGGTAAAGGCGTCATGGCTCCTGATATAAGTGGTAAAAGTAAGGATGAAATTTTATCAAGGCTAAAAGAGTATAAAGAAGACAAAATTCAAAACTCTCTCATGAAGGGACTTTTGACAAATGTCAGCGATACGGATCTGGGGCTCTTAGCTGATGAAATTTCAAATTTTAAAAGCGGTAATGAAAAATGAACAAATACACCACCCGTTGCACGGTAGCAAAAACGGGGTTTTTTGATACTTTAGTAATAGAAAACGAGCAGGGTAAAAAACGCTTAAGTATCCGTTCATGGCGGATATTTAGCATAGTTTTAGTCCATCTTTTGTTTATCCTTTCATACTATGCGGATATTCAAATTTTAGAAGGAAGTATCAGCGGTTCAAGAATGCTTGGCTTTCATCTTACGGATGCGTTTATGAGCTTTGAGGTCTTTGCCGCGACACATGAATTTGCTATAAATTTAATTATCGGTACATGTACGATTTTGTTTTTTTACGCTCTTGTCGGGGGCAGGGCGTTTTGTAGCTGGATATGTCCGTATTCGCTTTTAGGCGAGATAGGCGAGAAGATACATGAAAATTTAGCCGCTAAAAAGATCATATCAAGGCGAAATTTTGACCCTAGATGGAGATACGTCTTTGCTGTTTTGTTTTTGACTATGAGTTTTGCAAGCTCTCAACTTGTGTTTGAAATTTTTAGCGTCGTTGGGATATTTTCAAGGTTTATCATATATGGGTATTTTCATGCGATATGGTTTGTAGTGTTTGTTCTTTTTGTGGAAATTTTCTTTTCAAGAAGGGCTTGGTGCAGGTATTTTTGCCCTATCGGTGCAACCTACTCACTTCTAACTCGCACAAATGCCATCAAGGTAAGCTGGAACAAAGAGCTTTGTGATCACTGTCTTGTTTGTATAGACACTTGTTTAGTGCCACACGTGCTTGAGATAACTAAGAAAAACGCCAAGCTTAGCGGCGATGAAGATAAAAAAGAATTTAGGCTAGTTGGTGGCGACTGCACGCTTTGTGGACGCTGTATCGACGTATGTCATCACGATGCGCTTAAATTTGACAACGGTTTTAAAAGATTAATCTAAAAGGATAAAAGTGATAATTTTAAAAGGCATTACAAAGACTTTTAGCTCGCAAAATATTTTAAAAAATATTAATTTGCATATTAAAAAATCACAAAAAGTCGTAATATACGGACAAAATGGGGCGGGCAAAAGCTCGCTTATGCGTATAATCTTGGGCGAATTTAGACCAAATAACGGCGAGGTAAAAGTATGTAGCGCAGATCCATTTTTATCAAGAAAAGATGCTTTAAAAAACATATCATTTGTGCCACAAACTCCGCCGCCTTTGAAATTTAGTCTAAAAGAGCTTTGTGAGTTTGTTTGCAAAACTTCTGATGTTAAATTTGATCGCATTAAGTTTTTTTGCGATAAATTAGAGCTTGATTTAAATGGAAATTTAAACAAGCCTTTTTATAAGCTTTCAGGCGGCATGAAGCAAAAAATGCTTGTTGCCATAGCTTTTTCAAAAGATAGTGATGTGCTTATATTTGATGAGCCAACGGCAAACCTTGATCCAAAGGCAAGAGGAAATTTTATAGGGCTTTTGGATGAGTTTGCTAAAAGTAAAACACTTGTTTGTATCTCGCACAGGGTCGATGAGGTAAAGCAAATTTGCGATAGATACATAGAGATGGATCTTGGCGAAATTATCAAAGACGAAACCACAGGAGATCACGAATGAGTAATATTTTCTTAATAGCCAAACTTGACATTACAGAGTCGTTTCGCTCAAGGTGGTTCTTGCTTTATATGTTTGTGTTTACGGGACTTGTGATAACGTTTATATTTAGCGGAGTTACTGACTCTCGTGTTCTTGGATTTTCGGGACTTACTAGGCTTTTGCTACTGTTTATTCAAATTTGCGTTATTATCGTGCCTATTTTTATACTAGTCTCTACCGTGCGAAGTATAAATGCCGATAGGGACACAAATTTACTAGAATACATCCTAAGTTTTCCTATTAGTCTGGCGGAGTATTACTTTGGTAAAGCGCTTGGTAGGATATTTGTTATATTTACGCCTTTGGTTTTTGCACTTTTGCTAACTCTTGTTACCGGAGTTGCTAAAGATATAGAGATACCGTGGCAAATTTTAGGCTTTTATACGGCTTTGCTTTTTTCACTTAGTATAGTCTTTTTGTCGTTTGGATTTTTTATCTCGGCTTTGATTAAAAATCAAGAGATGGGGCAGGGTGTAGCATTTTTGCTTTGGTTGGTTCTGCTTGCTTTTATGGATTTGGCATTGATAGGGTTCTTGATGAAAAGTAGTGTTAGAGAGGATATTATATTTTTTATAGCACTCATTAATCCCATCGAGGTTTTTAGGGTTGCTGCTATTAGTTTGTTTGATCCAAATTTAGCCGTTATCGGCGTGGCTTCAAATTTTATACTCACAAATTTTAGCACAATGGGTTTTGTTTTGTATTCGATTTTTTATCCTATAGTTTTGGGTGTTATCTTGCTTACGGCAGGCTATTTTATATTTAGTAGTAAAGATCTAGTTTAAGATAAATTTTGTCTGTTTACATAATTTATGTAATATAACGCATTAAAAATAAAGGAGAAAATATGAAAATAAATAAAATTTTATTTATAGTTGCCCTATTTTTTGGGCTAAATTTCATGGCTTTTGCATAAGATAGCTTCCAACACATCAGAAACGCTACGGCTAAGATTAGCTATGCGGGCAAAGTCTTTTTGCTAGATCCATACCTTGCGCCAAAAGGCAAATATCCAGGCTTTGAAGGCACTTTAAACTCACATCTAAGAAATCCTCTAATAGAGCTTCCGACGGATGTAAAGGAGGTGTATAAAGGTGTGGATGCTGTCATTATCACCCATACTCATCCTGACCACTTTGACGAAGTAGCAGCACAAATTTTACCAAAAGAGCTACCTGTGTTTGTCCAGCACAATGCCGACGCAAAGCTTCTTGTTTCACAAGGTTTTAAGAATATAAAAGTTATATATGACAGTGTGGAATTTGATGGTGTAAAACTAAGCAAAACAGGCGGTGCGCACGGCACTGTGGAGATGTATGCTAACCCAAATCTTTCAGCACTCCTAGGTGATGCGATGGGCGTAGTCTTTGAGACTAAAGGACATGAGACGCTTTATGTTATGGGCGATACTTTGTGGACGGCTGATGTAAATAAGGCGCTTAATAAATTTAACCCAAGCGTAGTTGTGATGAATACTGGCGACGCTAGAGTTTTAGGTTTTGAAAATAGCGGTATCATAATGGGAAAAGCCGATGTAGAACACGCCGCAAAGGTGTTTGTAAACACTAAAATCATAGCCGTTCATATGGACGCGGTTAATCACGCAAGTGTAGGCCGCGAAGATTTGCGTAAATTTGTAAAAGAAAAAGGTATAGAGAGTAAGATTATCATCCCAAATGACGGCGATGTTGTTAAATTTTAACTACTTGCAAAAATTAGTGGCGAGCCAATTCTCGCCATTTTACTTAAAACAACCTTTTTAAAAGCCCTTTTATAGCATCTTTTGTCGTGCTAGAGTTTGTTTCGTTACCATCCTTGCCAAGTTTTTTATCTAAAAACCTATCTATCTCTTTTGTGATTTTGCCTTTAAGGTATTCTGAACTCACGCTGCATTTTGGATCTTGAGTGGTGCCTGTTATGGCGATTTTAGCGTCTGTTTTTTCGTATTTAAAATCAACCGGGATATTCATAGCTTGCGACGTGGTATCAAAAGTGCCGTTTGTAACGTTTATATCGCTTCTTTGTGTACTCATCTGGGCTTTAAAGTTTATAAGATTTTTATTTATCGTGCCTTTTAGATAGCCGTTTTTGTAAATTTCACTTGTTATGTCGCGTCCACTAAATGTCTTTATGGTATTTGTAAAGCCGTTTGATACGAGTCTGCCTTCGTTTATGTCGATATTAAAGTCGCCTTTTTGTGAAGCTAGGTTGTAGTTTAGCCTGCCATCTCCTATACCGTCATAAATATGTTGCATGTTTAATGTGTCGGTTAAGTCCTTAAAGGTGAAATTTTGCAAGATGGCATTAAGATCGTTGTTGTTAAGTTTTGCAGTTATTGTGCCACCAAAGACATTTGAGTTAAGGTTGGCTATTAAATTTTCACCACTTTTTACAATATCCCCGGTTGCGTTAAGTGCGCCTTTTAACTCTCGTCCTGTAGCAAATTTTAACCTTGATAGTTCCGGGATAAAGGCGTTAAATTTAGCATTTAGGTTGCCGCTATTTATGTCAAATTTCCCGCTTGTATCTTTTAAATTTAAAAGCGTCGAGCTGACATCCGTAGTAAAGTCTGCTACGTTTTTTGCGAGTTTAATGTTTGATGTGGCTTCAAATTTTACTCCGCTTGGGAAGCTTTTTTCTAGTAGTTTGCTAAGCTCTTTTTCGTAAGCTTCACCGTTAGTAAATGACAAGAGTATGTCGCCATTTAGGTTTTTTGGATCTATAGAACTTAAATTTGCACTTAAATTTAGTTTGGCATTTGCAAGCGGTGCTTGAGCAAGTAATAAAAATGCATCTTTTAGTGAGCCGTTTTTAAGTGTGGCATTTAGGTTTTGGTCTTTGAATTTGGCATTTATCTCTCCGCCGATCACACTTCCATAAATTCCAAGCTCGCTTAAAACTTTATCTACTACTTTGATATCGCCGTTTAAATTTACGGCTCCGCTTAGTTTTTGTTGGGTGATACTTTCAAATTTTGCCAGATCATCCGCAAGAAGTGAAAATTTGCTACTTAAGCTCTGTTTTTGTATATCAAATTCACCACTAACGTCTTTTAGTTTTATCAGCTCACTAAGTAAATTTGCTTTAAATTTAGCTATTGATTTGGCTATGATTACATCGGTGTTTAGGCTAAAGCCAACATCTTTTGCTAGGTTTAAATTTGCTACTTTTTTAAGTTCGTTTTTATTTATTTTGCCATCACTTGTAAGAGCGATATTGCCTTTGATATTTTTAGCATCGTTTAAATTTTCAATAGTGGCAGTTGCGTTTATGTTTGCAGTTGCGTATGGGGGTTGTGTGGCTAGTTTTAACGCTTCTTCAAGCTTAACGGAGTGAATTTTAGCTAGCAACTTGCCGTCTTTTAAATTTGCATCTATCTTGCCACCAAGCCCGTCGATAACGGCATTTAAATTTTGAAGTTTATAGTCGCTAAAAGTAAGATCGCCGTTAGCTTTTAGAGCACCGTTTAATTTTTGGTTGATGATAGGCTCAAGTTTGGCTAGATCACTGATCTCGATCATAAAGTCTGTATTTAACGACTTATTGTCTATGTTATACACTGTTTTTGTCGTATTTGCAGTAGCGATAGGCGTGATAAGAGTGCTTTTTACATTTGTGATCCAGTTTGCTATTTGCGCATTTGCAGCGCCTTTAAATGTGAAATTTTTAGGCAAGCTTACGTTAAAGTCACGTGATATCAAAGCATTGTTTGCTACCGCGTCATATATTAAAATTTCAGCCATCCCGTTTGGCATGTCGTTTTGTTCGGTTATATTTGATGTGATATCGATACGTCCGCTTGCATATATCGGCTGCTTGACAAGGGCTAAAATCTCATCTATTTTTAGCTGTTTTGCGTTTAGTTGTAAGCTTAAAGGCTTATACTCTTTAATGTTTGCTAAGAAATTTATACTTGATCCAAGGGCTTCTCCTGCTCCGTTTGCATCAAAGTTGTTAAATTTGCCCTTTATTTTGCCACTTAACGCGATCGGTTGCGTGAGTTTTAAATTTGTGCTTTTTAGGTCGCTTGCATTTATTTCGTAAGTAAGATCCATATTTTGGGAAAATACCGAAAAATCACCATTTATACTTGCTGATATTTCATTATTAACTTTAGCATTTATATCCGCTTTGCTAATGCCAAGCTCAAATTTATCAAAACTAAGTTCTATGCCTGCTTTTTGTTTTGCCAAATTTTGCGCATAAGAAGCGATCATAGAGTTGCCAAAACTGCTAAAGATAAAACCAAATACACAAAATACAGTGAGAATTAAAATTCCTGCGATGTAGGCTAAAATTTTCATATTTATCCTTTAAGATTTATTTTATTATATCATATATATTGAGCTTACTAGACTAAAGTTTATTGAAAAAGCTCGTATCAATAATTGACTTTTAACGAAAAAAATGCTAATATTTCATCACTCAAAAATAAAGAGTGCTAAAATTTGAAATTTAACCAAAAGGATGAACGATGAATTTTCAACCATTAGGCAAACGTATTCTAGTTGAGCGTGTGGAAGAAACAAAAACCACCGCTTCAGGTATTATTATACCCGATAACGCAAAAGAGAAACCTTTAAGCGGTAAAACATTAGCGGTAAGTAGCGAAGTAGAGTGTGTAAAGACAGGAGATACAGTTGTATTTGGCAAATATGCAGGCACTGAAATCACGCTTGACGCCAAGCAATATCTAGTCTTAAATCTTGACGATGTTTTAGGTGTAATAAAATAAGAAATAAACTAAAAAGGAAATAAAATGGCAAAAGAAATTTTTTACTCAGATGACGCAAGAAACCGCTTGTATGAGGGCGTTAGAAAACTAAATGACGCTGTTAAGGTAACAATGGGGCCACGTGGACGTAACGTGCTTATCCAAAAGAGCTTTGGTGCACCTGCTATCACAAAAGATGGCGTGAGTGTTGCCAAGGAAGTTGATCTAAAAGATACTATAGAAAACATGGGTGCAGGCTTAGTTCGCGAAGTTGCTAGCAAGACAAACGACCAAGCTGGTGACGGCACTACGACTGCGACAGTTTTAGCTCATGCGATATTTAAAGAGGGTCTTAGAAACGTAACTGCAGGTGCAAATCCAATCGAAGTAAAACGCGGTATGGATAAAGAAGTAGCTGCTCTTGTTGAAGAGCTAAAAAATATCTCTAAAAAAGTTTCAGGCTCAAAAGAGATCGCACAAATCGCAACAATCTCTGCAAATTCAGATGACAGCATCGGCAAGTTGATAGCTGACGCTATGGAAAAAGTTGGAAAAGACGGTGTTATCACTGTTGAAGAGGCAAAGTCTATCGAAGACGAGCTAAATGTAGTTGAAGGTATGCAATTTGACCGTGGATATTTAAGCCCGTATTTCATCACAAATACTGAAAAAATGCAAGTTGAACTAAGTAATCCATACATCTTGTTATTTGACAAAAAAATCGCAAATTTAAAAGATCTTTTACCTGTGCTTGAGGCCATACAAAAAACAGGAAAACCTCTTTTGATAATCGCTGAAGATATCGAAGGTGAAGCACTTGCGACACTTGTAGTAAACAAACTTCGCGGCGTACTAAATATCTCTGCCGTAAAAGCTCCTGGTTTTGGCGATAGAAGAAAAGCTATGCTTGAAGATATTGCTATCTTAACAGGTGGTGAAGTTGTCAGTGAAGAGCTAGGCAGAACTCTTGAAGGTGCTACTTTAAATGATCTTGGACAAGCTTCAAGCGTAGTTATCGACAAAGATAATACAACTATCGTAAATGGTGCTGGAGAAAAAGCCGCAATAGACGCTAGAATCAACCAAATCAAAGCTCAAATCGCAGAAACTACAAGCGACTATGATCGTGAAAAACTTCAAGAACGTCTAGCTAAGTTAAGCGGAGGCGTAGCTGTTATAAAAGTAGGAGCTGCTACTGAAACCGAGATGAAAGAGAAAAAAGACCGCGTTGATGACGCTTTAAGCGCAACTCGCGCAGCCGTAGAAGAGGGCATAGTTGTAGGCGGTGGCTCTGCACTTATCCTTGCTTCAAAACGCGTAAAACTTGACCTTGCAGGCGATGAAAAAATAGGTGCTGAGATAGTTCGTCGCGCACTTCGCGCTCCACTTCGCCAAATCGCTGAAAACGCTGGTTTTGACGCGGGTGTAGTTGCAAATGCAGTTGAAACTAGTGCAGATGAGAATTTTGGCTTTAACGCTGCAAACGGCGAGTATGTAAATATGTTTGAAGCAGGTATTATAGATCCTGTGAAAGTTGAGCGTGTAGCTCTTCAAAACGCTGTTTCAGTAGCTAGCTTACTTCTAACCACAGAAGCTACGATTAGTGAGATAAAAGAAGATAAACCACTTCCTGCAATGCCTGATATGGGCGGAATGGGTGGTATGGGCGGAATGATGTAAGCCCATCAAATTTAGCCCGTTTTTTAGCGGGCTAAATTTATTTTACAACATACAAAAATACTTCAAAATACACAAAAATACGACTTTAATTTAATAAACATTTAACCAAAACTAGCCTATAATTTACGCAAAATATTTAATTTTCTGCAATAAATTTAAAATAAAGAGCTTAAAAATAATGTTTGATAATATTTTTAGAGAATACGACATTCGCGGTATTTTTGATCAAGACCTCAATGAAACTAGTGTAAAAGCTATCGGATATGCCTTGGGTTTAAAAATGAAAGAGCTTGGTGTAAAAACACTAAGCGTTGGCTATGATGCAAGGCTAAGTGCGAGCGAGTTATTTAAATTTTTACTTAGTGGTTTAAATAAGGCTGGCGGTATTAAAATTTATGACATAGGCTTGCTTCCTACGCCAGTGGGATACTTTAGTGTGTATGCTGACTATTTTGACGCAAATGTTATGATAACTGGCTCACATAATCCAAAAGAGTATAATGGGTTTAAAATAACTATAAAAAAAGATAGCTTTTTTGGTGATGATCTGCAAAAATTAAAACTTGAAGTAAATAAAATAATAGATCAAAGCACGCGTATAGATGACGATGTAGCTTGCGAGAAATTTGACATTCTAACACCATATAAAGAGTTTTTTGTTAAAGAATTTGCGGGGTTAAAGAGCTTTAAAGAGCCTTTTGTGATCGACTGCGCAAATGGTGCGATAGGCGTGAGTGTCG
The DNA here is from genome assembly GCF_012978615.1 of Campylobacter sp. RM9328. Taxonomy (NCBI): domain Bacteria; kingdom Pseudomonadati; phylum Campylobacterota; class Epsilonproteobacteria; order Campylobacterales; family Campylobacteraceae; genus Campylobacter; species Campylobacter sp. RM9328. The sequence goes on from NZ_LIWF01000006.1 coordinate 118,454, forward strand.
TACCTATCATAAAGGAACTTGGCTTAAATGCTAAAATTTTATACCCTGAGCCCGATGGAAATTTCCCAAACCATCACCCGGATCCAAGTGAAAAGGAAAATTTAGAGGACATTTTTAGGTTTATTGACGGTGGTGATGTAAAGCTTGGCTTTGGTTTTGACGGCGATGGCGATCGTATAGCGGTGATCACTCCAAAGCGTGATATAAAGGGTGATGAGTTAGCTTATCTTTATGCGTTAAATATGCAAAATCCACGCGTTCTAGGTGAGGTAAAATGCTCGCAAAATATGTATGACGAGATCGCTAAGATCGGTGAAGTTTTCATGGGCAAAACCGGACATAGTAATATAAAAAAGATGATGAAAGAGCTAAATGTGGATCTTGCTGCCGAAGTTAGTGGACATATCTTTTTTAAAGAGCGATATTTTGGTTTTGATGACGCACTTTATGCGATGATGAGAGTTTTGGAGCTTGTTAATAAAGGCTTTGATCTTGATGGTGAACTTGACAAGATGCCACCTGTTTTTAGTACCGATGAGATAAAGATAAAAGTAAGCGAAGAGGATAAATTTAAAATAGTCGAAGAGCTTAAAAGACGTATAAAACATAATGAATGTGACTTACCTAAAATTTTAAATCTTATCGAGATAGACGGCGTTCGAATCCAATTTGAAGAGGGCTGGGCGCTAGTACGCGCTTCAAATACTACTCCTGTTATTGTAACAAGATTTGAAGCTAAAAATGAGATATTTTTGAATGAAATTCAAGAGAAAATTGAAATATTAATAAGAAAAATCAAATGATAAATATAATACTTTGTGGTGGTAGTGGCACTCGTCTATGGCCTATAAGCCGTACACTTATGCCTAAGCAGTTTATTAAATTGTTTAATGGTAAATCTTTGTTTCAATCAACGCTAGAGAGAAATTCATCTTTGTGCGATAAGAGTCTTATTGTTTCAAGTTGTGAACAATATTTTTTGGCACTCGATCAAAGCGAAGAGATGGGTATAATAAAAAATGATTATTTGCTAGAACCATTCGGTAAAAACACTGCGCCAGCAATAGCATTTGCTTGTTTTGCTATTGACAAAGAAGAGACAGTACTTGTTACTCCTTCTGATCATCTGATAAAGAATCAAAAAGAGTATGAAAGAGCTGTTTTAAAGGCAAAAGAATTTGCAGAGAATAATACTCTTGTAACGTTTGGTATAAATCCTGAGTTTGCACAAACTGGTTTTGGATATATAGAGCTTAAGAACACACTGGGTGACGTAAAAGCGTTTCATGAAAAGCCGGACTTTAAAACTGCTAGTAAATATGTTGAAGCCGGCAATTACTATTGGAATAGCGGTATGTTTATGTTTAAGGCTGGAGTGTTTTTAGATGAGCTAAGAAAATACTCTCCTAAAATTTATGAATCATCGCTAATCGCTTTTAAAAATGCCTCTAAAACAGACGTTATACGTATCAAGCATGATGATATGATGAAAATCCCAGAAAACTCAATAGACTATGCTGTAATGGAAAAATCTAATAAAGTAAAAATGATAGTTAGTGGTATTGAATGGAGTGATGTTGGCAGTTTTGATTCACTTTATGATGAACTTGATAAAGATAGTGATGGAAATACTAGGTGCGAAAAGCATGTTTCAATTGATTCTAAAAATAATCTAATTTTATGTGAAAGCAGACAAATAGCTACAATTGATGTTGAAGATTTGGCGATTGTGGACACAAAAGATGCATTGCTTGTATCAAAAAAAAGTTCTAGCCAAAAAGTAAAAAAAGTAGTAGAAAATCTAAAAAGCATAAATTCATACCTTATAGATACTCATCTTGTGGGCCATAGGCCTTGGGGTTCTTACACTATACTAGAAGAAACAAATGGATACAAGATAAAACGCATTGAAGTAAAGCCAGGCAAAAGACTGTCTTTACAAAAGCACTTTCATAGAAATGAGCACTGGATAGTTGTTTCTGGAACAGCTACAGTAACAGTAGGAAATGAAACAAAACTTGTACGACCAAATGAATCAACTTATATAAAAATGGGTGAGATTCATAGATTGTCAAATGAAGGAAAAATTCCTGTAGTTCTCATAGAAGCTCAAGTTGGTGAATATACAGGTGAAGATGATATAATACGCATTGAAGATGATTTTAAAAGAGATTAAAAATTATTAGGAATATTAAATGATAAAACAAAAAGTAGCACTGATTACAGGCATAACTGGACAAGACGGAAGCTATCTGGCTGAGTTTTTGTTAAAAAAAGGGTATGTAGTACATGGTATAAAAAGACGCTCATCGCTATTTAACACGGATAGAATAGATCACCTTTATCAAGATCCACATGAAAAAAATGTAAATTTACATTTACACTATGGCGACATGACCGATAGTATGAACCTAACTAGAATCATACAAGAAACACAGCCTGATGAGATATATAACTTAGCTGCCATGAGTCATGTTCACGTGTCATTCGAGACACCAGAGTACGTAGCAAATGCGGATGGTACTGGAACTTTAAGAATTCTTGAAGCAGTAAAACTTTTGGGACTTACTAAAAAGACAAAAATTTATCAAGCTTCAACCTCAGAGCTTTATGGAAAAGTACAAGAGGTGCCACAGAGTGAAAAGACTCCATTTTACCCAAGAAGCCCATATGCAGTAGCCAAGATGTATGCTTACTGGATAACTGTAAACTATAGAGAGGCCTACGGAATGTTTGCTTGTAATGGAATTTTATTTAACCATGAAAGCCCTGTTCGCGGTGAGACATTCGTAACAAGAAAAATAACAAGAGCAGCTTCAAAAATAGCACTAGGACTTCAGGACAAGCTATACCTTGGAAACCTTGATGCAAAAAGAGACTGGGGACATGCAAAAGACTATGTAAAGATGATGTGGATGATACTTCAGGCTGATGAGCCAGAAGACTGGGTTATAGCAACTGGACAAACAACGGCTGTTAGGGACTTTGTGAAATTTGCCTTTGCATATGCTGGGATAAATTTAAAATTTGAAGGAAACGGCGTAGATGAAGTTGGCGTGGTTGAGTCTTTAAATTTAGAAAAAGCTAAAGAGCTAGGCATAGATATATCTCATCTAAAGATAGGGCAAATAGTCGTTTGCGTAGATCCTAGATATTTTAGACCAACAGAGGTTGATTTATTGCTGGGCGATCCTACTAAGGCTGAGCAAAAACTAGGCTGGAAAAGGGAATTTAATCTGCAAGATTTGGTAGATGATATGATGAAGTCAGACCTAAAACTTATGATAAAAGATGTCTATCTTAAAAATGGTGGATATAAAATTATGAGCTATTACGAGTAGAGTTTTGTATGCAAAAAATACTAATAACTGGTTCTAGCGGAATGGTTGGAAGAAATATAGTTGAGTTTGAGAAGTCAAAAAAACATGTTCTTCTAACCCCATCGAGTAAAGATTTAAATCTTTTGGATAGAAAATTAGTTGATAATTATATTAAAGAAACTAAGCCTGATATTGTAATCCATTGTGCAGGAAGAGTTGGTGGTATTCAAGCCAATTTGGCTAATCCTGTTGCCTTTTTGGCTGAAAATACTCAGATTGGACTAAATATCATTATGGGTTCGTATGAAAATGGGGTTAAAAAATTTATAAATATGAGTAGCTCTTGCATGTATCCAAAAAATGCTATTAATCCTTTAAAAGAAGAGTTGATACTCAAAGGCGAACTTGAACCGACAAATGAAGGGTACGCAATAGCAAAAATAACATCAACAAGACTTTGTGAATATATTAATAGAGAAAATAAAGAGTTTCAATACAAAACAATTATCCCATGTAATTTATACGGAAGATATGATAAGTTTAATCCAAAAGATTCGCATATGCTTCCAGCTGTTATTAAAAAAATCTATGAAGCGAAAGTAAATAATCAGAATACTGTTGAGATTTGGGGCGATGGAAAAGCAAGAAGAGAGTTTATGTATGTTGAAGATTTGGCAGACTTTACATATTTTGCACTAGAAAACTATGAAAAAATGCCACAAAATATAAATGTTGGTTTGGGTCACGATTATACTATAAACGAGTATTATAAAGCTATAGCAGAAGTTATTGGATACAAAGGTAATTTTACTCATGACCTATCAAAACCAGTAGGAATGAAGCAAAAGCTTATAGACGATGCTGAACTTAAAAATTTTGGTTGGAGATATAAAACATCTTTAAAAGATGGAATTCAAAAAACTTATGAATATTATTTAAAAGAATTTTTAAGTGAATAAATTTAATCTTGACTATATTGATTCTATGAGAGGTATTGCTATATTAATGGTTTTAGCTGTTCACTTTACAATATTTTTAGAATTCTATAATATAGAGCATTTGCCATTAGGAATAGAAAATATTTTACGATCAGGAAAATATGGAGTAGCTTTATTCTTTATAGTTAGTGCATTTACTTTGTTTCGTAGTTTAGACGTACGTCAAGAATGTGGATATAGAGCATATTATTTTCGCAGATTTTTTAGAATTGCACCAGCGTATTATTTAGTTTTAATAGTTGTATTTAGTATCTCTGATGGTCAAATGTACTATATGGAAGACATAGAAAGTGTAAATAGTATTTTTAATTTATTTGCACATATATTTTTTATTAATGGTTTTTTTACTAACTATTTTAATAGCATATTGGGTGTTGAATGGACTATTTTTGTTGAGGTTTCATTTTATATAATATTGCCATTATTATATGTTTATAGAAAGTATTTATTGCAAATAACAGTGTTTTTTTTGTTATTAGCGTTAATGGGTTTTATGGCTTCAAAAATTATAAATTTTACAGAATTAGAAAGAATCCAATTATATTTTTCACCTATTATATGGTTTGTAGTTTTTACATTTGGAGGATTAATATATAAGTATCACAATAATAATTTAATAAAAAGTATATCTATTAAGTATAAAAGTCCTATTGTTATTGTTTTGGTATTAGCATTTATTGTCCTGTCTTATGTAAAAATCACCGGAACGGCGTTGATTTTTAGTTTTATTTTAGGGTTATTTTTTATTTTAAATAGCTATAATCATATCTTTATTTTCAATAATATTATTTTAAAAAAAATAGGCAAACTATCGTTTTCAATATATTTGATACATTTCCCAATTATAGGATATATTAAGAATAATTTTATTGGGGGGGGGGTGATGGTGTTTGAAAACCAAATTTTAAATTATATATTACTATGCTCCCTCGTATTTATAGTTGTTTTAATCTTAAGTGTGATTACTTATAGATTTGTGGAGCAGCCGTTTATAGAATTAGGTAAAAAATTAATAAATAAAGAGGTATTAAAATGACAATTAACTATCCATTGGCAACATCAACATGGGATGAAAAGGAGCTGGAAGCAATTAATAGTGTTATTAAAAGAGATATGTACACCATGGGTGAGAGTGTAGCACAATTTGAAAAGGATTTTTGTAGTTTTGTTGGTAGTAAATATGCGGTTATGGTAAGTTCTGGCTCAGCGGCAAATTTAATAGCTACAGCAGCACTCTTTTATACAAAAAACTCAAAATTAAAAAGAGGAGATGAAGTAATAGTTCCTGCCGTTTCGTGGTCTACTACATATTATCCTCTTTATCAATACGGATTAAAATTAAAATTTGTAGATATAGATTTAGAAACCTTAAATTATGATTTGAATGCGCTACAAGAGGCGATATCGTATAAGACTAGAATGATTATGGTTGTAAATCTTCTTGGAAATCCAAATGATTTTGATAGAATTTTTTCAATAATTAAAGATAAAGATATTATTTTATTGGAAGATAATTGCGAGTCAATGGGTGCAACATACAAAGGCAAACAAACAGGAACATTTGGAATAATGGGAACATTTTCTACGTTTTTTTCTCATCATATGGCAACAATGGAGGGCGGATTTGTAGTGACAGATGATGAAGAGCTTTACCATATTTTATTATCTCTTAGGGCCCATGGATGGACAAGAAATTTGCCTAAAGAAAACAAAGTTTGTATAAAAAGTGATAATTGGTTTGAAGAGTCATTTAGGTTTGTGCTTCCAGGATATAATGTTAGGCCTGTAGAAATGAGCGGAGCAATTGGTGTAGAGCAACTTAAAAAACTTCCAATTTTTTTAGCTAAAAGAAGAGAAAATGCAAAGCTTTTTCAAAAGTTATTCTCAAATCATCCTGATTTTATTATTCAAAAAGATATTTGCAATAGCTCTTGGTTTGGCTTTTCACTTATTATAAAACCTACCTCAAAACTTAATAGAGTGGATATAGTTAAAAAACTTACGAATGCAAAAATAGATTGTAGACCAATAGTTACCGGAAATTTTACAAAAAATGATGTTATGAAATATTTTGATTATGAGATACACGGGAAACTCAAAAATGCTGATTATTTACATGAAAATGGATTATTTGTAGGAAATCATCAGATTGATTTGGGGAATGAGATTAAATATTTAGCAGAGGTTCTATATTATTGATTAAACATATAATTAAATTAATACTATCTATCAGAATTATTAAATTATTAACAATAAAATTTTTGAATAGAAATAAATATCTAATTATTAAATCAGAATTTGTTAATTTTAAAACCAGGATTGGAAATAATGTGACGATTATGGAAAGTTGTGTAACGGATGATTTTACAGCCATTGGTAACTATTGTTATATAGGAAAATATTGTTACTTAACAAAGGTAAATATTGGCAATTATTGCTCTATTGCAAATAATGTTTCAATTGGACAAGGAGAACATGATTTAAGTAAAATTTTTACAAATTCGATTTTTTATGAAAACGCATTTGAGGAATTAACAAAAAATTGTTGTGAAATTGGTAATGATGTTTGGACAGGAGTGGACTCAATAATAAAAATAGGTGTAAAAATAGGTAATGGTGCGGTAATAGGAGCAAATTCTGTTGTAACAAAAGATGTGCCGTCTTATGCAATAGTTGTAGGAAGTCCGGCAAGAATTCTTAGATATAGATTTGAACAAAAAAAGATAGCAATAATTGAAAATTCACAATGGTGGATTAGCCCCCCCTCAGAAGCCAAAAATATATTTCAAAGGTTGGAATTGGAATGATTAAAGCATCTTTTTTTTTAAGTATTTATTTGAAAAATAAAGTTTTTGACATAAATGATTTTATTGTTAATAGGGACAATAGTGCGTATTTGTATTTTAAGCTAAAAGATGTTTTCTTTGAAAATAGAATTAATCTGTCAACACAAGATATTAATTCTATAAACGAATCAAAAATTGTTATTTATAATGATATGCCAAAAATTTTACCAAACAGAGAAGATATTAAAAAATCATACCTTTTACTTTTTGAAAGTGAGTTAATTAAGCCTGAAAATTGGAATTTGGAAAAGCATAAATATTTTAATAAAATATTTACATGGAATGATAAAATTATTGATAATAAAAAATATTTTAAGATAAATTTCTCTCATTTGTTCCCAAAAAGCATAAATAAAGATTTGTCTAAAAAAGAAAAACTTTGTACATTAATAGCAGGAAATAAAAAAGTAAATCATCAACTAGAACTTTACAGTAGAAGAATAGAAGCTATAAGATGGTTTGAAAAAAATCATCCTAATGATTTTGATTTTTATGGGGTGGGGTGGGATGAATATTTGTTTAGCAATAAATATGTTAGATATGGGTTTAGAAAATTAAAATTATCCAAATTATTTAAATGTTTTAAATCAAATTTTCCAAGCTATAAAGGTAAGATAGATTCTAAAAAAGAAGTTTTAGAAAAATATAAATTTGCTATTTGTTATGAAAATGCAAGAGATATAGTTGGATATATAACAGAAAAAATATTTGATTGTTTTTTTGCTGGTTGTATCCCAATATACTGGGGTGCAAATAATATAACAGAACATATTCCAAAAGAGTGCTTTATAGATAAAAGAGAATTTGATAGTTATGAAAAATTATATGAATATATAACTAACTTATCAGATGAAAAATATCTAAACTATTTAGATGCTATTGAGAATTATTTAAATAGTTCTCAGGCAGATCAGTTTAGAGCAGAGTTTTTTGCAAATACCATAGTGAAAACAATTTTAAATGATATTAAATAAAGCAAAAAGTGACTTTTTAATCATTGTGGTAGGAAAACTACTTCAAGTTATCCTTATGATTCTTGCTATTAGAGTTTCTACATCACTATTAGAGCCAAAAGAGATGGGAAATATTTACATATTTACTACAATTTATACTTTTTTTGTCTTGTCACTTATTAGCCCATTTGGGCAATACATAAATCGACATACCCATCAATGGCATAAGCAAAAATTATTGCTTGATAATCTAGGATTGTATTTTTTATATTTGATGGGTATCTCGATATTTTCAGTAATAGTAAGTTTTTTTATTTATAGTTTTGGTGTTTCACAAGAGATAAAACTAGAATATTTTCTTAGTTTAATTTTTTTATTTATTTTATTTATGACTTTAAATCAAACTATTTTGCCATTATTAAACATGTTATATTATAGGCTTAGTTTTACCATTTTAACAGGTTTAACAGCATTTGGGATTATATTGTTTGGGTGTTTGTTTATAAGTCTTTTTGGAAATAGTGCGGAAAATTGGCTGCTAGGGACATTAGCCTCAAATACCTTATTTTTAATTATCGGCTTTTTTATACTAAAAAATAGATTAAATGAAAAATTTCATGGATTTTCTTACGGTTTAAAAAAAATTACAAAAGAAAAAATAAAATCTATTCTAGTATTTGTACTCCCCTTATCTGTAGCTACACTTTTTATGTGGCTTCAAAATAGTGGATATAGAATTTTAATAGAGCAAAATATAGGTTTAGAATTTTTAGGATTTCTTGGCATTGGATTGGCTGTGTCTTCGCAAATTGCTTCTACTGTTGAATCAATTGTTATGCAATATTTTCATCCTATATATTATAAACAAATAACAAATGTGACTACACGAGAAAGAAAAGAAGCTATTGAAAGTTTAATAAATAAATCGTTACCTATTTATTTTATGTTAGCTATTTTTTTAACTTTTTTATCAAAATATATGGTTGAAATTTTAGTCGATAAGAAGTATTATGGTGTTTATATTTTTACTATTTTTGGAATATGGATTGAGTTTTTTAGAATAAGTTCAAATCTTTTCGGCAATATTTCTCAATCAGAAATGAATACAAAAAAATTTATGATACCTTATGTTATAGGAAGTTTGGTAACTATTATTTTAGTTTATTTTAGTAGTTTAAGAGAGAATTGTGAATTTTATCTGCCAATTGCATTATTAATAGGTGGATTATCTACAATGATTATTATGTATATTTCTATGAAAAAGTTAATAGATTTTAAAATAGATTTTAAATTGATTTTTTTTAGTTTTTTAGTCTCTCTTCCATATTTTTTTACTTATTTATTCAATTTTGAGACTGGTTTAATTTTAAATTTATTAGTTGTAGGTAGTTTTGGAATCTATTTTTTGGGAACAATATATTTTATTTATAAAAAAGGTTTGGGTTATGATTATAGTTAAAATAATAGGCGGTCTTGGAAATCAGATGTTTGGATATGCCTATGCAAAAGCCTTGCAACAAAAAGGATATGAAGTTAAAATAGATATATCAGCTTTTGAAACCTATAAGCTTCATGGCGGCTACCAATTGGATAAATACTATATTGATTTGGATTATTCAACAAAAGATGAAAATAATAGATTTTATAAAAATACTATTTTTCATAAAGTTTTAAAAAGATTGAGAATTGATTTTTTTAAAATAATTAGAGAAAATAGTTTACTTTTTGATAAAAAGCTTTTAGAAATTAAAGACAATCGTTATTTAGATGGATATTTTCAATGTGAAAAATATTTTAAAGATATTAGAGAAGTTGTTTTGAAACAATTTACTATAAATCAAGAATTTTCAAACTACACAAAAGATGTAGAAAAAAAAATACTAAATTCACAAAATAGTTGCTCTATTCATATAAGAAGAGGCGATTTTGTAAATAATAACAACATCTTAATTCATGGAGCTTGCAGTATTGAATATTATAATAAGTCTATGAGGTACTTAGAAGATAAAATAGCAAACATAAGCTATTTTGTATTTTCCGATGATATAGAGTGGGTAAAAAATAATTTATCTATACAAAATGGTATCTATATAGATTGTAAAAAAAAGAGAATTCCACATGAAGATATTTATCTTATGAGTTTATGCAATCATAATATTATTGCTAATAGTACGTTTGGCTGGTGGGGTGCTTGGCTAAATCAAAATAAAAATAAAATTGTGGTAGCACCAAAGATATGGTTTGCAGATAAAAAACTACAAGAACAAAGTAAGGATATAGTTTGCGAAGAGTGGATAAAAATTTAAATAAGGAGACTTTATGAGCAGGATAAAAGAGGTTGTGTTGACAATTATAAGAAGAATTTCTTATTTGTTTAAAGCGCATGTGCTTCGTGATAAATTTTTGTTAGCACATATTAGGTGGGTTAAGGATCGTGGCGATGAAACACTAAGGTTGGAATATGCATTGGACAGAAATAGTATTGTGATAGATGGGGGGGGGTATAAAGGTGATTTTTCAAGGAATATATTTGACAGATATGGATCTAAAATTTTTATATTTGAGCCAGTGTCTAAATATGCAGATGATATTAAGTTGCTTTTTAAAGATAATAAATCGGTTTCTGTTTTTAAATGCGGACTTTCAGATAAAGATGGCGCAATGCAAATATCATTACAAGATGATGCATCATCTACATTTTTAATAAATCATAATACTGAAACGATAGAAATTAGATCGGTTGTTGATGTGTTGCAAGAACTTGATATAAACAAAATAGATCTGTTTAAAATTAACGTAGAGGGTGGAGAATTTGAAATACTACCAGCATTAATAGATAGTGGATTAATAAAAATAATAGATAATATTCAAGTTCAGTTTCACGAATTTATAGACAATGCTCACGTAAAACGTGATTTAATAAGGGCGGAATTATCAAAAACGCACTATTTGACATATGATTATTATTTTGTTTGGGAAAATTGGAAAAGAAAAGGGAATTAATGAAAATATCGGTCATTATGCCTGTATATAATGCAGAAAAGTATTTAGATGAAGCAATACAGAGTATTTTAAATCAAACCTATAAAGATTGCGAGTTTATCATCATAAATGATGGTTCAACTGATGATAGTTTAAGCATAATAGAAAGATATAAAAAACAAGATGAAAGAATAGTTTTAATAGACAGAGAGAACAGGGGCATAGTAGCAAGCCTTAATGAAGGCATACAAATAGCCAAAGGTAAATATATAGCTAGAATGGATGCTGATGATATCAGTTTGCCCACTAGGTTTGAAGAGCAATTAAAAATAATGGAAAATGATAAGAATATTGTTGTTTGTGGAAGCTGGGTGAATATTTTTGGTGAAAATAGAAAAGATAAGGTATTTAAATATTTTGAACAAGATAAAGAAATAAAGGCAAATCTTATTATGTCTTGCTGTTTTGCTCATCCATCCGTGATAATGAGAAAAAGTGTTTTTGTGGACAATAATATTTGGTATGATGAGAATTTTAAAAATGCAGAGGATTATCACCTTTGGACTCAACTTGCAAAAGTTGGTAAATTTTATAATATTCCAAGAGTCCTTTTAAATTATAGATTCTTAGAAACAAGTATAACAAGAGTGGCGGATAAAAATGAGTCACAAAGAAAAGAAGTTTATACAAATATATTCAATGAAGCTTTAAATCTAATCAATTACAAAAGAACAGAAGAAGAAATTGAATTAAGTTTTATAATCTCTCATAAAGATAGAATTAAAGCCAATAAAATTGATTTAAACAAACTTAAAGTCTATTTTGACAAAATTGTTCAATCAAATAATAGGAATAATTTTGCAGATAGCTTCACGCTTTATAAAATGCTAGGTAATAGATGGCTTTTAAATTTTATAATTAACAAAAATATAAAATCAATTTTTTCAAAATATTTTTTATATGGGGTTATTAGTGTTATTAAATAATTTATTAAAAGAAAATGATTTAAAACTTAATAATTCTTTGTTTCTTTATAACAAAAAAGATGTAGCTATAAAAATACTATTATTTTTAATTTTATTAGCTTTAATATCAAATACTTTTGTTGAAAGTAGTTTTTTGTTTGTTGAAAATATAAAAAACATTATATATATATTACTACTTATATCTTTTGGTGTTTATTTATTCGCAGAAAAAATTAAAAAAGAAAAAGTTGTCTTAATATCTATAATATTTATCTTAATTTATACTGTATTGTATATTGAATCATTTTTTACACAAATTGAATTGAAATTATATATAAAACCTATTTTAATTGTGCCTTTCTTATTTTTCACTTTTGATAGCGATAAATATAATAAGCAAATTTTTACAATATTACTTATATTTCTAGTTTTTACTTTTATTTATTTTGAAATACAATATATTAATAAAATGGGTTTTTGTTTTACTAATAGATTTAGTTCTAATTCTATTGACCCTAATATTACAGGGCTATATATACTATTTGCGTTTTATTTATCAAGAAAAATTAATTCAAAAATATTAATGTCGATATTTTTAATATTGGGAATACTAACATTAAGTAGAAATTTTATTCTTGCTATTTTATGTTTGTATGCTTTGAACTATTTAAAACAAATAAAAAGTATTTATAAACTATTGAAAATTAATTTTGTAACATTATTAATCTTACTAAATATTTTTTTAGTTTCATTTTCGTTTTTTGTAAAAAATATAAATTTTACAGAAGTTTCATCTTTTACATATTCAAGAATTACTGAATTATTTGATGAATCAAATTATATTCGATTTAAAATAAATAGAGATGCAATGGAGAAATTATTTGCTAGTAATAAAAACTTTTTATTTGGGTTAGGTTCAGATTATGCTTCAAATGAAAAATATGATATAAAATATAAAGTACATAGCGGACTTCTTGATTTTTTAACAATGTATGGTTTTATTTATACATTATTATTTTTATTACTTTTATATTATATTGCTAAAAATACTTTAACTTATGAGAATTTGGAGTATATATATTCATATGCTGTTTTTAGTTTATTTTTGCCTGGTACGTTGGGGGGGTGGATTTATTTGATATTATTTATTTTTATTTTAAAATTACAAGAATTAAAATATAAAAAGGAAATTAAATAATGTATTTTTCACTTCAAATAGGACGAGCATTCGCATCAGTATTTGTTTTGCTATTTCATTTGGGTGGAATTATGTATAGTGAGAGATATTTTGGAATATCAGAATTTTATTTACCTTTCTCTTTTGGTTCTTCGGGTGTTGAATTTTTTTGTTTTAAGTGGATTTATTATTTATAATGCTCATAAAAATGATTTATCCCAGCCAAATAAGATTTATGATTATATAAAAAAACGTTTTGTAAGAATATTCCCAACTTACTGGATGGTTTTTGTGATAGTATATATTTTAGCATTGTTTTCATCATCATCTAACGTATTACCCAAGGATATCGCAACAATAGTTAAATCTTTACTTTTGTTTCCGCAGAACATTGATATTGTAGGTGGTACAGGCGCTCCCGTTATTGCTGTTGCATGGTCTTTGCAGTACGAAATTATATTTTATATTTTTTTTGCATTGCTTATATTAAATAAATTTACTTTTTTCATTTTTTTATTACTCTTCTTATTTTTGCAAATAGCTTATTATGGAATAATATCATCTTTCCCGATTAGTTTTTTTCTTAGTCATTATATAATTTTATTTTTTATGGGTATAATGGTTTCAAAAATAAGTGAGTATAGTCTGAAAAGTATTTTTATCAAATATATAGGCTCTATTGGATTTGGTTTATATTTTATAATAGCTTTTGATACTATGCTTGAATACAATTTACTAAAAGAATATAGAATTATTTGTTACGGAGTAGCTAGTAGTTTAATTATATTATTTATTGTAAGGACTGAAATTGAGGGTTATAATTTTAAAAAATTTAAAAAACTTAATTTATTAGGCAATGCTTCATATTCATTGTATCTTTTGCATTATCCCATTATGGTAGTTGTTGCAAAAATATTTGTGATTTTAGATTTAGTTAGTTATAAAATTACCACAGCAGTAATTGCTTTTTTCGTTATATTTTTTACTTGTATTATAGCGTCAATAATATTTCATTTGAAAATTGAAATTCCTGTTATTAAATTCTTTAAAGGTAAAATTTTATAATGCAATATATTAATTTTAGTGTAATAATTCCCATGTATAACTCAAAATTTACTATAAAAAATGCTATTGAATCTATATTAAATCAAACATATAAAGGACCTTTAGAAATTATTGTAGTAAACGATGGTTCAACTGATGGATGTGAAAAAATAGTTGAAGAGATTATTTTAAATAATCAAACAAATAGAACCATAAAGCTTATAAATAAACCAAACGGAGGTGTTTCTAGTGCTAGAAATATAGGCATCAGAGAGTCCTCTGGTGAATGGATAGCATTGCTTGATTCTGATGATATTTGGCTTCCTGATAAAATACAAAAACAAATAGATGAGGTTATTAAAAATACTGATATAAAATTTATAGGGACTAATAGAAACAATGAAGTATATCCATTTTTTGGAAAGTCAAAAAAAAGGCTATATAGTGTAAGCTCAAAAGAGATATTATTTAAATGGTGGCCAAGCACTCCCACTGTAATGTTTCATAAAAGTCTTTTTTTTGAGGTTGGAGGATATGATGAGAAATTAGTTGGCGCAGAGGATAGCGATTTTTGGCTTAGGTGCGCTAGTAAAACAAAAATTTATGTTTTAAATGAATTTTTGGTATATACAGGTGGCGGAAAAAGAAGTTTTGGAGAATCAGGTCTTTCTGCAAATATGCCAAAAATGTATGAAGGTGAGATTTTGGCTTTAAAAGGAGCAAAAAAAAGAAAACAAATAAATTTATTTGAATATTTTGGTTTTTATTTATGGCTAACTGCAAAATATATTAGAAGAATGCTTATAGTAAGGATATCTAAATGATATTTAAGCTATTTTGGATTTTAAGGGGATTGTTATATAAACCATTTTTTGGCAAATTTGAACTTCCATCATATATAGGAAAGCCTGTTTTTATAGGAAATTTTAAGAGGATTTTTATAAATAAAAAAGTTAGGATTTTTCCAGGAGCTAGGATCGAAGTTGTTGGCAATGATGCTTCTATAACTTTTGAGGAAAATATATCTGTAGGTCAAAATTTACATGTTACTTCCGCATCAAACTTGGTGATTGAAAAAAATACAACTATTTTAGAAAATGTTATGATTACAAATATTGACCATGACTATCAAGAGATTAACGAGCATATCTTGGATCAAAAAAATATAATCAAAGAAACATGTATAGGCGAAAACTGTTTTATAGGATATGGTGCGGTTATACAAGCGGGTACCATACTTGGAAAGCAGTGCGTAGTTGGCGCAAATGCGGTTGTACGGGGACATTTCCCTGATTACTGTGTTATAGTCGGTATTCCTGCTAGGATAGTAAAGAGATATGATGAGGAAGCTAAAATATGGAGAAAAACAGATAAAAAAGGAGAATTTATAGATGAGATATAAAAATGTTTTAATAACAGGTGGAGCTGGTTTTATAGGATCAAATCTTAGTTTAAAGCTATTAGAAAAAGGGTATAGTGTAACGGTTTTGGATAACCTTTCGCCTCAAATACACGGAGACTACTCACCACTTTATGAGAGCATTAAGGATAAAGTGAATTTTATAAAAGGCACAGTTTTAAACTATGATGATTGGAAAAAGGCGCTTGATGGTGTTGATGTCGTAGTCCATCTAGCAGCTGAAACAGGAACTGGTCAGTCTATGTATGAGATAAAAAAATATACCGATGTGAACATAAAAGGTACTTCTATTTTTCTAGATATTTTGGCAAACGAAAAACACAGTGTAAAGAAAATGGTAGTGGCATCATCTAGGTCTATCTATGGCGAGGGAAAATACGAATGCAAAAAGTGTGGTGTAGTATATCCGAATGAAAGAAAAGATAGGGATATGTCAAGGGGTGACTTTGCTGTAAAATGTCCCGTATGTGGAGAAAACGCTAAACTTCTTGCCACTGACGAAGAGAGTAAAATACATCCAAGTTCTATCTATGGCATCACAAAACAAGTGCAAGAGCAGATATTTATGTTAATGGGTAAATCCTTAAATATACCAGCCGTCGCTTTTAGATATCAAAATGTATATGGAGCAGGGCAATCGTTAAGCAATCCATATACGGGGATACTATCTATCTTTTCAACTCGTATAAAAAATGGAAATGATATCAATATATTTGAAGATGGCAAAGAGAGTAGGGACTTTATTTATGTGGATGACGTTGTTGAGGCTACTATTTTAGGCATAGAAAAAGATGAAGCCAATTATGAAGTTTTTAATGTGGGCTTAGGGAAAGCTGTAGATGTTAATACTGTTGCAAATACATTAGTTAAGGCCTATAAAAGCAGTTCTAAGATAACCATTTCTGGCAATTACAGGCTTGGGGATATAAAGGATAATTATGCTGATTTGACTAAGATAAAAAACAAGCTTGGGTTTGAGCCAAGGGTGAGTTTTGAAGAGGGGATGCAAAGATTTACATCTTGGGTAAATGCACAGGAGACTGTCGAAGATAATTATGAAAAAAGTATAGAAGAGATGAAAAAGAAAGGACTTTATAAATAGTTATGAATCTAGATGGTAAAACGATTCTGCTATTGGCTCCAAAATTCTTTGGTTATGAAAATAAAATAAAAAAAGAGTTGGAAAACTTTGGCGCAAGTGTAATATATTTTGATGAAAGACCTAAGAATGATTTTTTAACAAAGGTTTTTATTCGTCTTAATTTTAAATTTTTTATCAAGAAAAGCATATATAAATACTATGGTGATATTACCCTTAAGACTAAAAAATTAAAGATCGACTATCTGTTTTTGGTTTCTCCAGAAACCATCAATAGTGAATTGGTTAATAATATAAAATCATTACATCCTGATATTAAAACTTATGTTTATATGTGGGACTCTATAAAAAATAAAAAAAATGGATTTGAATTGCTTGGCGTAGCAGATAAATTTTTTACATTTGATCCGGATGATATTAACGTTGATAAAAAAATACAGTTCCTGCCGCTATTTTATGTTGACGATTATAAAAATTTAAAGCATGCTACTAAAAGCCCACAGTATGATATATCTTTCGTTGGTACTATTCATAGCGATAGATATCCTATTGTAAAGAAGCTGGAAAAAGATTTTAAGGTATTTCATTATTTTTATTCACCAAATAGGTTATTGTTTGGGCTACAAAGATTGTTTAAAGGTAGCTTTAAGAGTATAGACCAAAACGACATCCACTTCAATTCTTTAAGTAAGGATGAGCTACTAAGTATAATTGGTGACTCTAAGGCGGTAATAGATATAGAGCATCCAAGCCAAAAAGGTTTAACGATGAGAACTATTGAAATGCTTGGAGCTGGCAAGAAATTTATAACCACCAACTCAAGCATTAAAAAATATGATTTTTATAATGAGTTAAATATATTGGTGATAGATAGAAAAAAACCTATAATAAATGATTGTTTTTTAAATATGCCTTATGTTAATATTAGGCAAGATATTTATGATAAATACTCGTTAAACAATTGGATTAAGTGTATATTTTCATAGATGGCTAGTCGCCTAAATAAAAAGCCTATATACCTTTTTTGCCTAAAATTACCAATATTGTTTTTATGATAGTCCTTATCTCCAGCCATAGCGACCAGTGTTTTATATAATAAAGATCATACATTAGCTTCTGCTTGGCATCATACGAATTAGCGCCGTATGGGTAGTTTACTTGTGCCCAGCCAGTAATGCCTGGTCGCACCAAATGGCGTTCGTTATAGTATGGTATCTCTTTTTCGAATATATTTATCCAGTGTCTACGTTCCGGTCTTGGACCTATAAGGTGCATCTCGCTGCATAATACATTTTTGTATTGAGGTATCTCGTCTATTCTTGTTTTTCGCATAAAGTCACCAAATTTAAATACTCTTTCGTCGTTATCTGTTGCAAATTGAGCACCATTTTTTTCGGCATCCAGTGACATTGAGCGATATTTTATGCAGTTAAATTCACGGTTGTTTATGCCTACTCTTTTTTGCGCGAAGTATATTTTCCCGGGAGATTGCTCTCTTGTTTTTTTCTTAATATACGGTTTGATGAAAAAATGGACAGAAACTAGTAGCATGCAACCAAAATAGTCAATAGCTCTTTTCATTGCGTATTCTATGGTATTATATGGTTCTATGTCGCTTAAAAAATTTAAATCCCTATCATCATCCGGGATATAGCATTTGTATAGATATTTTTCCAGTAGTCGTTCTATCGTGATGATTTTTATGCGTTTATGTTGAAGTCTAAATTGCAAAAGAGTTAGGTATTTTATCATTTTTGGATCCACGGAGGCTTTTGTGTTTATGACTATGTATTTATATGGCTTATCCCCCAGTAAGCTTTCTAGCTCTTTTCTTACCTCCCTTGACGGTCTGTCGCGGTATTTTACGAAATCTATATTTTGAAATTTAAACATCAATCTATCAATGTCTAGTTGATCAAATTTATATTTATTTCCTAAAATCAGCAAAGACAAAATATACTCCTAGTTTAAACATAAGAAAACCAAATGGTATTATATTATAAAGATGTTTTGATGTAAATAAAAAGGCAATAAATGGTGACTTTATTAGATTAAAAGCAAGTTTGTATTAGTATTTTGGATCATATTAACTATAAAGGAACAAAATGGACATTTCAAAGATAAAAGTCGGCTCAAATCCGGATAAAATAAATGCAGTTATAGAGATACCTTATGGTTCAAACATAAAATACGAGATAGATAAAGAAAGTGGTGCAGTGGTAGTTGACAGAGTGCTTTACTCGGCCATGTTTTATCCTGCAAACTACGGTTTTGTGCCAAACACATTAGCAGCTGACGGCGATCCGGCTGACATTTTAGTGCTAAATGAATATCCTCTTCAAGCGGGCAGTGTGATACCTTGTCGCCTGATCGGCGTTTTGGTCATGGAAGATGAAGCCGGTATGGATGAAAAGCTTCTTGCTGTGCCTGTTAGTAAGATCGACCCTAGATATGACGCGATAAAATCTTACGAAGACTTGCCAAAAGCGACACTTGATAAGGTTAAAAATTTCTTTGAAACATATAAAATTTTAGAACCTAACAAATGGGTTAAGGTCAAAGAATTTAAAGGTGCTAGCGAAGCACAAGCTATACTAGACTCTGCGATAAAAAACTATAAATAATACAAAAGCCCCAAATTTGGGGCTAAATATATGAGAACTTTAATTATTTTATCTATTTTTATTTCGCTACTGATCTCTAGTCAAAAGGGCATTATTGATATGCATGGCGGTAAAAGCCAAAATTACAGTGGTTTTTCACAAAATACAGATACAAAATTTCATTTTGTCGATAAAAACGCCACAAGGCATGAGCGTTGAAATTTTTTACTAAATTTTTTAAATTTTAGTTTTTAATAAGCTTTCTTCGTGTATAATCACAACTTCAATTCAACTGGCGGGTTCATAGCTCAGTTGGTTAGAGCATCCGGCTCATAACCGGATGGTCCCAGGTTCGAGTCCTGGTGAACCCACCACTACTTTTTCTCTTTATTATCTTTTAACTTTGTTTTGTTGATTTTTAAAATATCTGCTCATTGTAGATGATTACTGGGTTTTATTATATACTTGGTTTATCGTGGTTTTTTATGTGTGTTTTGGATTGATATCCATTAGCATATGTGTCAAGTTGTGTTACGATTTTTATGTATATGTTCATTGATTTTTAAACAATCCGCCTTATCTTTATTTTGCCTAGTGAAAAATCGACCATTTGTTAAATCTGCAATTAATCTAATTTTGTCTGAAATTTTATAAAAATTTATATCTTGGTATAATCGCTGTCCTGGTTTTGGTTTTTTTATTCTTTGGGAAAAGTCTTCTTTCATGCAGTCTCTTAATATCCCTAAAATGTAGTCTGGGATGGATAGCAAAATGTCGTCTTTGTCACTTTTAATTATTATGGTGGTTGGGAAAATCTTTTCTTTCTAAAACAATCTGTTGCAATCTTGTTGCTGAAATTTTTGAATTTTCCTCAAAGGTTATAATGTTTGTATTATTTCTATATCTTCTTAATACATTTTTTATCAAACAATTAAATAAAGTGTAGTAGTTGCTTTGATAGACTTCTTTGCTCATTTCATCAATTGATTTATCTTCTGATTTAAACATTATTTGAGCTTCAATATTTAATTCTCTGAGTATTGAAATATACTTTTCTCTTATTGACATATTGTCTTCGCAGTAGTGAAAAAGCTTGTTTTTTATGTATCCGTTAATCCACTTCTTAGGTCATCAATGCATATTTTATTTAAATGCGTTTGTGTATTTGTTAGTATGCCTTTATTTTTTATAAAACCATGTGCTATATCGCTGATAAAATGGTCTTGATTTTGCTTTATTTCTTATTCGATATTAAAAAGAAACTCTTTGTAAAATATATTATATGGGGTATTTATCTTTATAACTTCTCTATATTTCTCTATTTGTTTTGGATTTTTCTTTGGTATGTTAAAAATTTCAATATATTCTTTATTGTGTTTATTATATAAGATTGACTGTAGAAAGTCTATTGGAACATTGAAGCTTGTTGAGATATTTTTCAGTGAGTTGAGTTGATTTAGTTCCATAAATTATAAAGCAATATGGGTAAATAGGTAGATTGTAATTAACTTTTTAGCGAGCGCGAATCGCACTCTTAATTTATTTCCCATATTGTTCCTCGATTATATCATTTTTCTGACTTAACGCAATAGTGTTATTTATTATTCTAAGCATATAATACTTGTTTTTAGATTAAAATTTTAAATTTTCTTTCTTTTTGATTGCTATGTTATAAAATGACACCGCGTTTATTAAAAATTTATAACTTTATGCCTAATTCTACAAATTTACTAAAATTAGCTATAATTTTGTAAAATTTAAAGAGAGGGGAAAGATGACTAGTATAAAACAACTTAAAGAACAAACAAAAGAATTTCTGCTTGGAAAATACGGCATAAACGGCTTGGCTAAAAGTGATATCGACTCACTTAATTTTTATATCAGTGATACTACGCATGATTTTTTAAGCGTGATAAACGAACCATCGTTATGTATAATTCTACAAGGAGCTAAAGCAGTGGGCTTTAGTGACGATATGTACGGATATGATGAAAACACCTATCTTCTCTCATCTACTCACGTGCCATTAAAAGTGCGAATTTCACAAGCTTCAAAGGAACAGCCGTATATCTCGCTGGCGTTAAAATTTAGCCTTGAAGAGGTCTATGAGGTGCTAAAAAGCGTAGATATAAACGAAGGAAGTTTACAAAAGAGTGAAAAAAGTGAGAAAGGTGTATTTTTTAGCGAGCCAACTGATGAAATTTTAGAGCCGGTTTTAAAGCTTGTTTGGCTACTTGAAAAGCCAAAATCAAAGATAAACTATCTAGCGGACCTTGCAAAAAAAGAGATACTCTATACCCTTGTAACAAACGACAAAAGCGGGTATTTCCTAAGCAAATTTGCGATGCAAGGCAGTGTATCTAATAAAATTTCACGAGTTATCGCTAAGATAAAAAACGATTTTAAAGAGAAGCTAAGCGTTAAAGAGCTTGCGCGCTGTTATGATATGAGCGAGTCTTCACTTTATCAAAATTTCAAAGTTATCACGTCGCTATCTCCGCTTGCCTTTCAAAAAAAGATCCGCTTAGAGGAGGCTAAAAACTTGCTGGCAAACAAAAGGATCGGCGTTGCACAGGTTGCATTTGACGTGGGATACGAGAGTCCTTCGCAATTTAGTCGCGAGTATGCCAGGATGTTTGGCGTTCCGCCAAAGACGCATAGTGAAATTTTGCGCACCGGTGTGGCGTGAGCGCTTTTTTAGCTTAAATTTTATACAATAACGCTTTTAAATTTGACAAAGGAAAAGTTATGAAAAAGATGTGGTCGGGGAGATTTTCAGGTGAGAGTAGCAGGCTTTTAGAGGAATTTAACGCATCTATCGGCTTTGATAAAAATTTATACCGTGAGGATATCGCCGGCTCTAAGGCGCACGCAAAAATGCTTGGAAGTTGCGGGATTTTAAAGCAAAACGAGGCTGAGGCTATCATCAAAGTGCTTGATGAGGTTTTAGCCGAGATAGAGAGTGGTAAATTTGAGTTTAAGATAGAGGATGAAGATATCCATATGAGTGTGGAAAAGCGCCTAAGTGAGATCATTGGCAAGGAGCTTGGCGGTAGGCTTCACACCGCGCGTAGCAGAAATGATCAAGTAGCTCTTGACTTTCGCCTTTTCGTGTTAAGAAGCGGCAAGGAGATAATGGCTGAACTACGCGTTTTCATTGCCACACTAGCAAATATTGCAAAGTCGCATAAAGACACGCTGATGCCAGGTTTTACGCACCTTCAGCACGCACAGCCTGTTAGCCTTGCTTATCATTTGATGGCTTATGCATTTATGTTTAGACGCGATTTTGAGCGTTTTTTAAGCTCTGTTGAGCGAAATAATCTATCTCCGCTAGGCTCTGCCGCACTTGCAGGCACTCCGCACAAGATAGATAGGGATATGACGGCACGTGAGCTTGGCTTTAAAGGTGCTACGCAAAATGCGATGGATAGCGTATCTGACCGTGATTTTGCGTTAGAGATTTTATTTAACATAAGCGTTTTGATGACGCACGCTTCAAGGCTTTGCGAAGAGCTAATTTTATGGAGTTCGCAAGAATTTGGCTTCGTAACGATAAGCGATACATACTCAACAGGAAGCTCGATAATGCCGCAAAAGAAAAATCCAGATGTAGCAGAGCTGATACGCGGTAAAACAGGACGCGTAAATGGCAACTTGATAGCACTTTTAACCACTATGAAAGGACTTCCACTTGCTTACAATAAAGATATGCAAGAGGATAAAGAGGGCGTATTTGATAGTGTCCATACCGCACTCACGTCCGTGCATATACTAAATGAGATGCTAAAAGAGGCTAAATTTAACGAGCAAAATATGCTAAAAGCTACTAAAAAAGGACATTTGAGTGCGACGGATTTGGCTGATTATCTTGTGCGTGAGAAAAACGTGCCGTTTAGAACCGCACACTTTATCACGGGCAAAGCCGTGGCGTATGCTGAAAATTTGGGCGTAGATCTAAGCGAACTAACAGGCGAACAGCTTTCAAGTATAGATGAGAGCTTAAGTGCTGATGTCGTGAAATTTCTAGATCTAAATGCGTCAAAAGAGGCTAGAAGCTCAAAAGGCGGCACGGCAAATGTTAGTGTGCAAGTGCAGATAGATGAGATAGAAAGCTGGTTAAAATTTTGAAAATCCACCAACGACGCTATCTTGGAAATAAATTTAAAATTTTGCCCTTCATCGGCGAAATAGTGCAAAATGAAATAGGAAATTTCGCAGAATTTTGCGATATATTTGCAGGAAGCGGCGTTGTGGGTGAGTATTTTAATAAACCTGATAATAAAATAATATCAAATGATTTGCTTTATCATAATTTTGTAAATTTAAACACGTTTTTAGGGATTGAAAAATTTGATGAGAGCAAAATTTTAGAAATATTAAAAAAATTAAACGGGCTAAAAAGCAAAAAAGACAACTATTTCTCGTCAAATTTCGGCAACCTTTATTTTAGCTTAGAAAATGCCGTAAAAATAGGTCTAATAAGAGAAGAAATTGAAAATTTATATAAAGCAAAAAAGATAAACGAACAAGAGAAATTTATACTTATAACTTCGCTAATTTATGCCATAGATAAGATAGCAAACACCGTCGGGCACTACGACGCGTATATCAAAAAAGAGATAAAAGAGCGTAAATTTGAGCTTTTGTTGCCGCAAATCAACAGGCAAAATAACAAAGAAAACGAAATTTACAAACTTAACGCAAATGAGCTAATAAAACGGATAAGTTGCGAAGTTTTGTATCTTGATCCACCATATAATTCAAGACAATATAGCGATAGCTATCATCTACTTGAAAATTTGGCACTTTGGAGCAAACCGCAAGTATTTGGAGTGGCTAAAAAATTTGATAGAAGCAAGATAAAAAGCGGATATAGCGGCGTAAATGCGACAAAGCTTTTTGCGGATTTAGTGCAAAATGCAAAGTGTAAATTTATACTTTTTTCATACAACAATATGGCAAATAAAGGAAACCACAGAAGTAATGCGAAAATCAGCGATGAAGATATAGTGCGAATTTTGGGTGCTAGAGGAAAAGTTAAAATTTTTGAGCAAAAACATAGGGAATTTAACGTAGGCAACACAAGACGAGATAATAATTTTGAGAGAGTGTTTTTTGTAAAGGTCGATAAATGATAAAAAGTATTGTTGATTATTTTAAAAAACACATCTTTTCAGTATCTATCGCTACTGCAGGATTTTTATCATCAATAGTTACTCTTTGTATTGATATAAATTCAGTATTAAGTATAAAATGGCTTATTCTTGTTATATTTATATCTATTGTTATTATAACGCTTTTAGTTGGGTATATACACAATTGTAATCAAAAATATTTTTTAACTTATAATATGTTTGAAAAACTTCCATTAGAGGATTTAAAAAAAGAGTTACAAGGGTGTTTTTTATTTAAAAACAACTCTCCTATAAAGTTAAGTTACGAAGATATAATAAAAGTTTATTATATAGATGAATATGATGTAGAAAATTTTATAGGGATTGGGTGTGTTAAACATATACAAAGTGATAATATAATTTATCATATTAAATTTTATTGGTTAAATGAAAAGCGAGATAATAATATGCGAAAATTATACTTTAGCTTAATACTAAAAAACTACGATATTCAAAAACTAAGAGGAGATGAATGAAAAATGGAAGCAAAGATAATAAAGATAATAGATAATACTAAGGTAACTATAAATAAAGGTAGGATTGATAATATAAATCAAACCGATATATTTATTGTATTTCAAAAAGACGGAGAGATATTTGATCCAGATACAAATGAGAGTTTGGGTATTTTAGAAATTCCAAAACTTAAAATGAAAGTTTTTGACATTCAAGAAAAAATGACCATTTTAGAGAGTGCCGAAAAAGAGATTATTAAACCAGTCACTAAAAAAATCATAACTAAAAAAACCAATACAGATAATATGCGTCCAAGTAGTATTTATAATTTAATTGGTGGCACAAAAGAACATACAGAAGAAGTTATTGAAACATCAGAGCCGGAATATCAAGTGGTAACAATAAAATCTAGAAATATAACAACCGAAGATTTTGCAAGAAAAATACAATGAATAAAAAAGTTTGGTCGATTTCGACAACCGTTAGAAACCCAGAGAGGCTTAAAGATTTTTTAGCTACGTTAAGTGAAATGGACGGCAGAGCTTGGGACGGCTTAGCTCAGATGGAATTTCAAGCTAGACTTATTAAAAATCGCGTTTACGGATTTTCAAATTCGCAGTTTTATAACGGGTTAGATAAAAATTTAATTAAACTTATAGATAACCCGAATAACGAGATTTCGCTTGATAAGGCGATGGAAATTTTTGAGGCAAAAAACTATGAAGACCCCGCAATGCGTGGGCGAACCTCTTTTAAACCGCTTGAAAAAATTGGACTTGCTACGATAGAAAATAAATTTATAAAAATTACCGATTTGGGGCGAGATTTTTTACTAGACAAGCTTGATTTAGGCGAACTTTATCTAAAAAGTTTTTTAAAATGGCAGTATCCAAACCCCGTCGATAAAGAATTTGCGGATGCAAAAATTTACAATATAAAGCCCTTTATCGCGACACTTCATCTAATAAACGAAGTAAATCAAATTTGTAAAAACAAAGGGTTAAAAGCAAAAGGTATCTCAAAGCTCGAATTTACTATTTTTGCACAAAGTTTATTGGATTTTACCTGCCTAAAGACCCAGGCTCAAAATTTAATCGACTTTAGAACCGAGCTTGGTAAGATAAAAGACTACAAAAAAGAGCAAGAATTTATAGATAATTATATAAATAATTTTTTTGCAGACTTTCAAAATGCCACATTTAAAAATTTAAAAGATTATGCGGATAATACC